>NZ_JBHMIM010000016.1:0-112008 GCF_048060115.1 Micromonospora sp. LOL_023 | reverse complement strand
GGCGATTCCCACACATCTTGACCGTTCCGGACACCGCGCCCGGTGATCAGAGCCTTACCCGGAAAGGCTCACTGCCGTCCGCGCAACCAGGGACACTGCGGTCGAGCAGCCCGCGTTCCTTGCGTAGCGGAGTTCACCAGGCGGGCCGGATTCGCTTGTCGACATATTCAAGGTCGGGCCATCCCGCTTGTGGTGTTACGCGAACACCTCGGCGGTCACTTGCCCGGTCTCGTGGTCCTTGCCGGAAATCGACGACCAACTGCCGCCTTCGGCAGTCCATTCCTGATCGGCGAAGCTCACCCGTTTTATGCCGTGCTCGGTAGCGTGCGAAACGAGCCAGTGTGCGTATCGCCAGCCGGCCTGGGCATCGGCGACCGGCACACCGAGCGCGGGCGACTCAAGCGCCAGGAACAGGGTCTCGAGATTGCCCCAGTCCAGTCGCATGCCATCGGTCAGCGCGGTCATCGCCTCCGCGCCGCGCAGTACCGGATCACGGCTCACTGTGCAGGCGACCGCCCCCGTCGCTTCGCCGAGCAGCGCTGCGGTCAGCACCTGTGACTCGTCGGACCACTTCTCGTACGCCTCGGGGAATGCCGACCGCTGGACCGCTTGCGCCGCGTCGGTGACCCGCATGTCCTGCCAGCCGTCGACCCGCTCCAGCCCGGCGTAGAACGCGTTGGTGGCGTACCGGGTGTCCTGGATCTCCTCCGCTGTGCCCCAGCCCTGGCTGGGTCGCTGCTGGAACAACCCGACCGAGTCCCGGTCACCGCCGGCGAGGTTGCGCAACTTGGATTCCTGGAATCCGGTGGCCAACGCCACCACCACCGCACGCGGTGGCAGCCCACGCTGGGTCCCGATGGCCGCGATCGTCGCGGCGTTCGCCATCTGCTCCGGGTCCAGCGACACCCGCCGCAACTGGTCGGCACCGGCACCGGGCATGCTCTGCGGCAACTCGACCGTGCACCCCCGCGATGCCCCTGGCAGCGAGAAGTCGCCGATCCACCGCCCGAGGCCAACCCCACCGAGTAGGGCGAGCGCCGCCAGCACGGCGACCAACCCCAGCAACGTCCGAGCCCGCACCATCACCCTCCCCGCCAAGCTACTGGGACCTTTGGTACACCAGAGACAGATGTGCCGTCCAGCCACGGCCGTCCCGTTGCCCCGGCCAGTCCGGACACCCCCACTCAGGGCACGGGTACCCACGCTGGATCGCGCTTCTCCCGGAAGGCCAGAACACCTTCCCGGCCCTCCGCCGACAGGAAGTAGCCGGTCGAGAGCTCACGGAGTTCCCCGACCTCGGTCCGGAGGTCATCGGCCGGCACCCGGCGAATCAGCTGCTTGGCGCCGGCGAGAGCGCCCGGTGCGCCCCGCACCAGCGCCGCGCACATCTCGGCCACGGTCGGATCCAACTTGTCGGCGGCGACCGCCGCGGTGACCAGCCCGAACCGCTCCGCCAGCGCCCCGTCGAACAACTCCCCGGTGAGGTACAGCCGGGCGGCGGCCCGGGGCTGCAGTCTGCGGAGCACGGTGGCGGAGATCACCGCGGGCACCACACCTAGGCGGACCTCGGTGAACGCGAATGTCGCCGCCGCGTCGCAGATCGCGATGTCGGCGGCGGCGATCAGACCCAGGCCGCCTGCCCGGGCCGGGCCGCCGACCCGGGCGACGACCGGCTTCGGGCAGTCCCAGACCGCCGCCAGCACGTCACCGAGCAGGCGGACCGGCACCTGTCGTGACGCGTACGCCGCGGCGGTCTCCGCGAGGTCGGCGCCGGAGCAGAAGACCGGCCCGGTGTGGGTCAGCACCACCACCCGTACAGCTGGATCCGCCACCGCGGCGGCCAGTCCGTCGAGCAGCTGCGTCATCAACGGGGTGGACAGCGCGTTGCGGTTGCCCGGGCTGTCCAGGGTCAAGGTGGCGATCCCGCCGGCGGTGGCGGTGTGAATCAGCGGCGCGGCACCGAGGAGATGATCGTCGGCGGGTGTGGACCTGGTGGCTTGTGGCTCATCCATGCGGGCACACTAGCCGCATGCCTGGAGCACTACCCGCCGGTGCGCCGGTACCTGTGGACGGAGCGTTGCCGCCGTCCGCCCTCGCCGCCGTCGGTCGGCACGGCTTCGGGGTGTACCTGCACGTGCCGTTCTGCGCGGCACGCTGCGGATACTGCGATTTCAACACCTACACGCCAGCGGAACTCGGGGGCAGCGCGCCGACCGGGCAGTACGTGGAAGCGGTGTTGGCCGAGCTCGACCTCGCCGCCAAGGTCCTGACCGACCGGCCGCCACGGCGGGTGGACACCGTCTTCGTCGGCGGCGGGACACCGAGCCTGCTGCCCGCCGACGACCTGGCCCGACTCCTCGCCGCGATCGACGCGACCTGGGGACTGGCCCCGGACGCCGAGGTCACCACCGAGGCGAATCCGGAGTCGGTCGACCCGACGTCGCTGCAGGCCCTGCGGCGGGCCGGTTACACCAGGATCTCGCTCGGGATGCAGTCGACGGCTTCGGGCGTACTCGCGGTGTTGGACCGCCGGCACGCACCGGGCCGGGCCGTCGCGGCCGCGTGGGAGGCGCGCGACGCCGGCTTCGCGCACGTCAACCTCGACCTGATCTACGGTACGCCGGGGGAGTCCGCCGACGACTTCGCCGCCTCGCTGGACGCGGTACTGGCAGCCGGGGCGGATCACGTCAGCGCGTACTCGCTGATCGTGGAGGACAGCACCCGCCTGGCGGCGCGGATGCGCCGGGGTGAGCTGCCCTACCCGGACGACGACGAGGCGGCCGACCGTTACCTTGCCGCCGAGGCGGTCCTCACCGCTGGCGGATTCGGCTGGTACGAGGTCTCCAACTGGGCGGCGTCGGAGGCCGCCCGATGCCGGCACAACCTGCTCTACTGGACCGGCGGCGACTGGTGGGGGCTCGGGCCCGGTGCGCACAGCCACGTCGGCGGGGTCCGCTGGTGGAACGTGAAGCACCCGACGGAGTACGCGCGGCGGCTGGCGGCCGGGCGGTCGCCGGGCCATGGCAGGGAGTTGCTCACCGACGCCGAACAGTTGGTCGAGGACGTGATGCTGCGGCTGCGGCTGTCCAGCGGGCTGCCGCTGACCCGGCTGGCCGCCGGAGGTCGGGCCGCCGCCGGGCGGGCGGGCCTCGACGGGCTGCTCGATGCCGCGGCGCTCGACGCCGGGCGTGCGGTGCTGACGTTGCGCGGCCGGCTGCTGGCCGACGCGGTCGTGCGGGATCTGCTTGCCTGACCTGCTGCCGGGGCCTGATCTGCCGTTCGGCCGGGATGCCCCGGGTCCCGACGGGACCCGGGGCATCAGTGTCACTTGATGAAGTTCGCCGACATCGGGTACTTGTACAGCTGGCCCTCGTTGGCCTTCACACCTGCGATGACGCCGAAGATGATCTGGATCGCGAAGACGACGAGGCTGGGGATGAAGAGCAGGCACCAGCTGACGAACAGCATCACGAAGGCGATGCCCGACCAGAGGATCTGGAAGTTCAGCGCGGCCAGCGCGTGCGCCCGAACCGCCGGCGACTGCTGGCCCTTGGCCAGGTAGGCGATCAGCGGGCCGACGAAGCCGAGTGGCCCGAAGCTGATGAACGCGCCGACCGCGCCACCGAAGTGGGCGAGCAGCGACCAGGTCTTCTCGTCGTTGTTGGCGTAGCCGGGTGCGGGTGGACCTCCGTACGCCGGACCGCCTGGGGGGTAACCCCCGGGCGGTGGATAGCCGCCGGGCGGTGGGTAACTCCCGCCACCGGGCGGCGGGTTGTATCCGGGAGAGGAGGCCTCGCCCGGCATCGAGTAGGACGCTGGAGGTGGGGGCGGAGAGGTGGGGTCCGACGGTGTGCCGCCGAAGCCGCTGTCTCCTGGTGGGCGAGGTGGTTCAGTCATGCCCGTCACGGTAGGGGGACGGATCAACCCGTGCCAGCTAGCCCCGCCGACGATTTTACCGGCCGGGTAGCTGATCTTCGCTGCCCAGCCGGGCTGGGGTCAACGCCAGCCGGCTGGATTCCGCGCCACTGGTTTGCGAGCAATAGTGGCATTCGCGGCCTCCATGGGCGGAACCGATCGTCGCAACCTCGCCGTCGGGGACGTATGCTGGCACTCACAATCGACGAGTGCCAGCACCCGGGTCGGCCCGTCGTCGACCTCGACCCGAGCGGTCGACCACGGCGGTCGACCGACATCGGTCAGCTGGCTGCCGACATCGGAGGGGGTGAGATGGGTCTCGACGACCGCAAGCTCGACGTACTCCGGGCAATTGTCGAGGACTACGTCGCGACCCAGGAGCCGGTGGGCAGCAAAGCCCTCGTCGAGCGGCACCAACTCGGCGTCTCGTCGGCTACCGTCCGTAATGATATGGCTGTGCTGGAGGACGAGGGCTACATCCGCCAGCCGCACACCAGTGCGGGTCGGGTGCCGACCGACCGTGGGTACCGACTGTTCGTCGACCGGCTCTCCCGGGTCAAGGCGCTGAGCCCCGCCGAGCGCCGGGCGATCGAGCGGTTTCTGGCCGGGGCGGTCGACCTGGACGACGTGGTACACCGCACGGTGCGGCTGCTGGCCCAACTGACCCGGCAGGTGGCCGTCGTGCAGTATCCGAGCCTGTCCCGGTCGTCCGTACGTCATCTGGAGCTGGTGCCCATCTCGACGACCCGGCTGATGCTGGTCCTGATCGTCGACACCGGCCGGGTGGAGCAGCGGCTCGTCGAGTTGCCGGGGCCGATCAGCCCGGAGGACGTGACGGACCTGCGCCGGCTGGCGAACGAGAAGCTCGACGGGTGTCGGTTGTCCGACACCCCGCCGCTGGTCCAGGCACTGGTCGAGGAGGCGCCGCCGGCCCTGCGACCGGCGATGACCACGCTGTCGACGGTGCTGTTGGAGACGCTGGTCGAGCGACATGAGGAGCGCATCGCGCTGGCGGGGACGGCTAACCTGACCAGAGGGGGACTGCTCGACTTCCAGGGCTCCCTGCGTCCGATACTGGAGGCACTGGAGGAGGAGGTCATCCTGCTCAAGCTGATCGGTGAGGTCGAGCCGAGCACGCTTCGGGTGCGCATCGGTGACGAAAACGAGATTGACAACCTACGGGCCGCCTCCGTGGTCAGTACCGGTTACGGACCAGGGGTGACCATCGTCGGGGGCCTTGGAGTACTCGGCCCGACCCGGATGGACTACCCCGGCACGATCGCCACGGTCCGCGCCGTGGCACGCTACGTCGGCGATCTGCTGGCGCAGAACTGACCGGCGATCAGGGAAACGACCCGGCGAACTGCACATGCGAGACTGACACATGAGGACACCAGACGCAGTGGCCAAGGACTATTACGGGATTCTCGGCGTGAGCCGGGACGCCTCGGCTGACGACATCAAGCGGGCCTATCGCAAGCTGGCCCGGCAGTACCACCCGGACGTCAATCCGGACCCGGCGGCAGCCGACAAGTTCAAGGACATCAACGCCGCGTACGAGGTGCTCTCCGACGACCAGAAGCGGCAGATCGTCGACCTCGGCGGCGACCCGCTCGCGCCGGGCGGCGGTCCGGGCGGTGGTCCCGGCGGAGCCGGACCATTCGTCGGCTTTCAGGACATCATGGACGCCTTCTTCGGGGCCGCCGCTGGATCGCGCGGGCCCCGTTCGCGTACCCGGCCGGGCGCCGACGCCATCCTGCGCCTCGAACTCGACCTGACCGAGACCGCGTTCGGCGTCGAGGCGCCGATCACCGTCGACACAGCGGTCATCTGCACCACCTGCACCGGCGCCGGCACCAGCGCCGGAACCCATTTGGCGACCTGCGAGGCGTGTGGCGGCCGAGGCGAGGTCCAGTCGGTCCAGCGGACCTTCCTCGGCCAGGTCGTCTCGTCCCGGCCCTGCGTCGCGTGCCAGGGTTACGGCACGGTCATCCCGCATCCCTGTGCGACCTGCGCTGGCGACGGCCGGGTCCGTACCCGCCGGTCGCTGACCGTCAAGATCCCCGCCGGGGTCGAGGACGGCATGCGGATCCGGCTGGCCCAGCAGGGCGAGGTCGGCCCGGGCGGTGGCACCGCCGGGGATCTGTACGTCGAGATCCACGAGCGGCCACACGACGTCTACTCCCGCAAGGGCGACGACCTGCACTGCCGGGTCACCGTGCCGATGACTGCGGCGGCCCTGGGCACCCGGCTGACCATCCGCACGCTGGACAGCGACGAGCCGGTCGACGTCAAGCCGGGCACCCAGCCCGGTGCCACGCTGCGGCTGCGCGGCCGTGGCGTACCGCACCTGCGCGGCACCGGCCGCGGTGACCTGTACGTGCACCTGGACGTGCGTACCCCGACCAAGCTCAGCGACGAGCAGGAGCGCACCCTGCGCGAGTTCGCCAAGGCGCGCGGGGAGGAGGTCGCCGAGCTGTCCAAGCAGGGCGGCTTCTTCTCCCGGATGCGTGACGCGTTCAACGGACACGGCTGACCCAGGGCGGCCGAGTGCCGACCGACGCGGGATCTGACCAGACGTGAGCGCGCCGTTGTTCGTCGTCGAGCGGTTGCCGGCCGGCCCGACCTACACCCTCGACGGGCCGGAGGGACGGCACGCCGCGACCGTCACCCGTCTGCGGGCGGGCGAGTCGGTGCTGCTCGCCGACGGGTGCGGCGGCATCGCACACGCCGTCGTGGCGCAGGCCGGCCGGCACAGCCTCGATCTCCGGATCGTCCACATCGACTTCACGGCCGCCGCCGACCCCCGGCTGGTCGTCGTCCAGGGCGTCGCCAAGGGCGACCGGGGCGAGCTGGCGGTGCAGGCGATGACCGAGGTCGGCGTGGACGAGATCGTGCCGTGGGCGGCGATCAGATCGGTGACCCGTTGGCGCGACGACCGTGGCGTCCGGTCGCGGCAGCGTTGGGTGAGCACCGCCCGCGAGGCGGCCAAGCAGGCCCGCCGGGCGTGGCTGCCGGCGATCGGCGGATCGGACCAGACACCCGCCGAGTCGACCGCGGCGGTGGCCGCCCGACTGTCCGCCGCGACTGCGGCCTTCGTACTGCACGAGTCGGCGGAGCAGCGGCTGGCCGGGGCCGAACTGCCGGAGACCGGATCGGTGCTGCTCGTGGTGGGCCCGGAAGGCGGCATCGACGACTCGGAGCTGGCCGCGTTCACCGCCGCCGGCGCCCGGGTGGTCCGACTCGGCGAGCAGGTGCTGCGGACCTCCACGGCGGGGGTAGCCGCGCTCGCGGTGCTCTGCGCACGTCTGGGCCGCTGGTAGCCGTCTCGCACCGACTGGCCGATACCATCCATGACGTGAGTGACAACTGTGTCTTCTGCCGGATCGCCGCCGGCGAACTGCCGACCACCCTGGTGCACGAGAGCCGACACACCGTCGCCTTCCGGGATCTCCACCCGCAGGCACCGACCCATGTGCTGGTCATCCCGAAAGCCCACCACACCGACGTCGCGGCGCTGGCAGCGGCGGACCCGGCGGCGGCCGGGGAGGTGCTGGTCACCGCAGCTGCGGTGGCGCGGGCCGAAGGGCTCGCGGCGGACGGATTCCGACTGATCTTCAACACCGGCCGGTACGCCGGTCAGGAAGTCTTCCACGTGCACGCCCACGTGCTCGGCGGCGCGCCACTCGGTCCGATGCTGTCCCACTGACGCTCCCCGCCGGCGGCGGAAATGGAGCCGGTGCGTCCAGCGTTGACCAGATACGATGGGTGCAATCCGCTCGTCGCGGCCATCCCGGTCGTGGCGCTGAGATGGAAGCAGGTGCGAAAGGCCGTCAGGCCGACCCATGACCGGCACTCCACCGCCCGGGCAGGCCCGGGTGCAGACCAGGATCACCGTTCCGGACCCGCAGATCATGGTCAACCTGCTTGGCGCAGGCGACGAGATCCTGCGGTTGGTCGAGCAGTCCGTCACCAGCGACGTGCACGTGCGCGGCAACGAGATCACCATCACGGGCGTCCCCTCGGACAACGCGGTGGCCGAGCGCCTCTTCGGCGAGCTACTCGAGTTGATCGCCAAGGGCGAGACCCTGACGACCGACGCGGTCCGCCGTACCGTCGGCATGCTGGCACAGGGTGGCACCGAACGCCCAGCCGACGTGCTGACCCTCAACATCCTTTCCCGTCGGGGCCGGACGATCCGGCCCAAGACCCTGGGCCAGAAGCGGTACGTGGACGCGATCGACGCGCACACCATCGTCTTCGGTATCGGTCCCGCCGGCACCGGCAAGACCTATCTCGCAATGGCCAAGGCGGTGCAGGCGCTGCAGGCCAAGCAGGTCAACCGGATCATCCTGACCAGGCCGGCGGTCGAGGCCGGCGAGCGGCTCGGCTTCCTTCCCGGCACGCTGTTCGAGAAGATCGATCCGTACCTGCGACCGCTCTACGACGCGCTGCACGACATGCTCGACCCCGACTCCATCCCGAAACTGATGGCAGCCGGCACCATCGAGGTCGCGCCGTTGGCGTACATGCGTGGGCGCACGCTCAACGACGCCTTCATCATTCTCGACGAGGCGCAGAACACCACCGCCGAGCAGATGAAGATGTTCCTGACCCGGCTCGGCTTCAACTCCCGGATCGTTGTCACCGGTGACATCACCCAGGTCGACCTGCCCGGCGGCACCACCAGTGGGCTGCGGACGGTGCGGGACATCCTCACCGGCCTGGACGACGTGCACTTCGCCCAACTGTCCAGCACCGACGTGGTGCGGCACCGACTGGTCAGCGACATCGTCGACGCGTACGCCCGCTGGGACGCCGACCGTGAGGCACAGCAGAATCAGGGCGTCCACGCGGTCCAGGGCCGGACCGCCCACGGCGGTGGCCGGGCCAACCGGCGCCGATAGAGCCTCAGGAGAGACACGTGTCCATCGAGATCGCCAACGAGTCCGGAGTCGACGTCGACACCGACGCGGTGCTCGCCGTCGCCCGTCACGCGCTGGACGAGATGGGCGTCAACCCGCTCGCTGAGCTGTCGGTGCTCCTCGTCGACCAGGACTACATGGCGGAGCTCAACCACCGGTGGATGGGTGGCGACGGCCCGACCGACGTGCTCGCCTTCCCGATGGACGAAGGCAGCGTCGATCACGGCCCGGGTGAGGCCAGCGCGGGGGAGCCGGGGCTGCTGGGCGACATCGTCCTCTGCCCGGAGGTGGCCGCCAAGCAGGCCGCCACCGCCGGGCACGCGGCCGCCGACGAGTTGCATCTGCTCACCGTGCACGGGGTGCTGCACCTGCTCGGCTATGACCATGCCGAGCCGGACGAGGAACGTGAGATGTTCGAACTGCAGGCTCGCCTGCTCTACAGCTGGAAGGAAGCCCGGGCCAAGTGAACCCCGGCCATATGTCCGGCACCCCGTTGGCCGCCCTCGGCGGCGCGGCGGGGCTGCCGGACCTGCAGTTGTTGTTCATCGCGGCCGCACTCGTGGTGCTGGCCGGGATCATCGCCATGACCGAGGCGGCGCTGGTCGTCGTCTCGCCGGCCCGGGCCGTCGAGATGGCCCGCGACGGCAGCCGCAGCGCCCGCGCGTTGCAGTCGGTGGCCGCGGACGCCGTACGGCATCTGAACCTGTTGCTCCTGCTCCGCCTGCTCTGCGAGTTGACCGCCACCACCCTGGTTGCGTTGGTCGCCGTCGACACCTTCGGCGCCGGCTGGACGGCCGCCCTGGTGACCGCCGGTGCGATGACGGTGGTGAGCTTCGTGGTGGTCGGCGTCGGCCCACGGACGGTCGGACGGCAACACGCGTTCGTGGTGGCCCGGGCGACCGCGCCGCTGGTCCGTGGCCTCGGCCGGGCGTTGAACCCGTTGGCGTCCCTGCTGATTCTGATCGGCAACGCGGTCACCCCCGGCAAGGGCTTCCGGGAAGGCCCGTTCGCCACCCAGATCGAGCTCCGTGAGCTCGTCGACCTGGCTGAGCAACGTGGCGTGGTCGAGCACGGCGAGCGGCAGATGATCCATTCGGTCTTCGCGCTCGGTGACACCATCGCCCGGGAGGTGATGGTGCCGCGTACCGAGATGGTGTGGATCGAGCGCCACAAGACGTCACGGCAGGCCCTGGCGCTGTTCATCCGGTCGGGTTTCTCCCGGATTCCGGTGATCGGCGAGAACGTCGACGACGTGGTCGGGATCATCTACCTCAAGGACGTCGTCCGCCTCGCGCAGGCGGCGGGGTCGTGGGGCGACGACACGCCCGTGGCCGACGTGATGCGTCCGGCGACCTTCGTGCCGGAGTCGAAGCCGGTGGACGACCTGCTCTCCGAGATGCAGGCCGCCCGTACCCATCTGGTGGTGGTCGTCGACGAGTACGGCGGCACCGGTGGTCTGGTCACCATCGAGGACATCCTCGAGGAGATCGTCGGCGAGATCACCGACGAGTACGATGTCGAGCGGCCACCGGTCGAGCGGCTCGACGACGGCCGGGTACGGGTGACCGCCCGGCTGCCGGTCGAGGACCTCGGCGAGCTGTTCGACGTCGAAGTGTCCGACGACGAGGTCGAAACGGTCGGCGGGCTGATGGCACACCTGCTCGGGCGGGTCCCGATCCCGGGGGCTGAGGTCACCGTCGCTGGTCTGCAACTGATCGCCGAGGGCACCACCGGCCGGCGAAACCGGGTGGACACCGTGCTGGTCACCCCGGTCGGTGTCCGGCCGGCGGAGCCGACCGGCCACGGCCACCCCGACCAGGACGACCGCCGGTCCGCCGGAAACGACACATCAAAGGAAAGGCAGCACGCCGATGCCTGAGTCGCCGACCGCTTCCGCTTCCGCCGGGGCGGATCCCACGGCACCGCTCAGCGCCGAGGACGCCAAGCTGGTGGTGCTCGCGCGAGGAGCGCGGGCCCGGATCAGCGCGGTGGAGGGCGCCGCCGTGCGCGACCAGGACGGCCGGACCTACGCGGGCGCGAACGTCACGCTGCCGTCGCTGACCCTGACCGCGCTGCAGTTGGCGGTGGCGTCGGCGGTCGCGTCCGGTGCGACCCGGCTGGAGGCGGCCGCCGTGGTCACCGAGGCATCCACCCTGGACGGCGCCGGCCACGCGGTGGTACGCGACCTGGCGGTCGACGCGCCGGTGCACGTCGCCGCCCCGGACGGCACGCTGCTCGGCACGGTGCGCCAGTGAGTTCCCGTAGGTCGTCGCCGTCGCGAGGGTTGATGCCCGTCGACGGCACCCAGCCGGGGTTCCGGGCCGGCTTCGCCTGCTTCGTCGGGCGGCCCAACGCCGGCAAGTCCACGCTGACGAACGCGATCATCGGTCAGAAGATCGCGATCACCTCCAGCAAGCCGCAGACCACCCGGCACGTGATCCGTGGCGTGCTGCACCGCCCGCGGTCGCAGGTCGTGCTGGTCGACACGCCGGGGCTGCACCGCCCCCGGACGTTGCTCGGTGAACGCCTCAACGACCTGGTCCGGCAGACCTGGAGCGAGGTCGACGTGATCGGCCTGTGCATTCCCGCCGACGAGGCGATCGGCCGTGGTGACCGGTTCATCACCGCCGAGATCGCCGACCTCAAGGCGACCGTGCTGGCCGTGGTGACCAAGACCGACCTGGTCGACCGGGGCCGCCTGGCCGAGCAGTTGCTGGCGGTCAGCGAGTTGGGCGACTTCACGGAGGTGGTGCCGGTCAGCGCGGCCACCGGCCACCAGGTGGAGACGCTGGTCGACGTGATCGCCAAGTACCTGCCGGAATCACCCCGGCTCTACCCGGACGACATGCTCACCGACGAGCCCGAGCAGGTGCTGATCGGTGAGCTGATCCGGGAAGCCGCCCTGGAAGGGGTCCGGGACGAGCTGCCGCACTCGATCGCGGTGATCGTCGAGGAGATGGTGCAGGAGGACTCGCTGATCCGGATCTACGCCGACATCTACGTCGAACGGTCGAGCCAGAAGGCGATCGTGATCGGTGCGGGCGGGAGCCGGCTGCGCGACGTCGGTACCCGGTCGAGGCGGGAGATCGAGCAGCTGCTGGACAGTCGGGTCTACCTGGATCTGCACGTGCGGGTGGCCAAGGACTGGCAGCGCGACCCCCGGCAACTGCGCAAACTGGGATTCTGAGACAGGACAGCCGGGCACGGGCGCGCAGCCGACGACGCTCGGAGCTGCCCGACCCGGTGGCGTCACCGTTGAGCGATGGTGATGCTTCCGCTGCCGGTTTCGGCGTCGATCAGGTGTTCGCCGTCGGCGTCGTGCGGTAGCTGTACGTCGGAGTGGCCGGAACCGGTCCGGGTCCGCACCTGGTAGCTGCCGGACGGGACGGCGATGTGGACCGAGCCGCTGCCGGCCTGTGCCTGGACTGGACCTGCGCTGTCCAGCGACAGTGTCACGCTGCCCGATCCGGCCGTCGCCGCGACACCCTGGCCGCCCAACTCGCGTCCCTCGACGGAGCCGGAACCGGTGGTCAGCGTGACCGGCCCGGCAGCCCTGGCCACCGTGATGCCGCCGGAACCGGTCTGCGCGGTCACCGCACCGTCGGCGCCGTCGACGGTGACGCCGCCGGAACCTACCTTCATCGACACCGACGCCACGTCGAACAGCGCCACTTGTCCGGAGCCGTTCTCGCCGCGTACCGACACCCCCGGTGGGGCATCGATGTCGTACGACACGCTGCATCGCCACCCGCAGTCGATCTTCAACTCCAGCACCGTGCCGACGACCCGGTAGGTGGTGCCCGGTTCGTCGCGTCGGTAACGCACCGTCCGGTGGATCTCGACAGTCTCCGCCGGCCGGGTACGCACCAGCAGGTCACCGCTGCCGGGCGAGACGATGTTGATCTCGGTGATCGGGGCGGTCTCGGTGTGTCGGAAGTCGAGCCGGTGTTCACCGATCGGGCCGCAGCCGGCAGAACCGGCGAGTAGTGCAGCCGCGGCGAGCAGCGTGACAGCCGTACGGGGGAGTGCCATGTGTCCGACGCTACGGGCGTCGGCCGGGTCGCACATCCGGCGCCTTCACCGAGCGGTCCCCGATCACGACCCTGAGATCGGGTCAGGGTCGGGTCGCCGGGTCCGGCAGGGGCCGGCAGCGTCGCCGGACGGGCAGCGTCGCCGGGTCGCCGTACCGCCGGGTCGGGGCACGCGGGACAATGGCCCGATGCCCGGTTACCGCCGCCAGCTCTACCGCGACGACGCGGTGGTGCTGCGTGTGCAGAAACTGGGCGAGTCCGACCGGATCATCACCCTGCTGACCCGTCGACACGGCCGGATGCGGGCGGTTGCCCGCGGCGTACGCCGGACCACGTCGCGCTTCGGTGCCCGGCTGGAGCCGTTCGGCCACGTCGACCTGCAGCTCGCCGGCAACCCGGACGGCCCGGGTAGTTCGCTGCACACGGTCAGCCAGGTCGAAGGACTGCACCTGTACGGCAAGCGGTTCCTCACCGACTACCCGCGCTACACGGCGGCCAGCGCGATCGCCGAGACCGCCGAGCGGCTCACCCCGATGGAGCGGGAACCGTCCCTGCAGCTCTTCCAGCTCACCCTCGGGGCGTTGCGCGCGTTGGCCGACGGGGAGCACGCCAGCACGCTGGTGCTCGACGCCTACCTGCTGCGCGGCATGGCGTTCGCCGGCTGGGCCCCGGCGTTGACCGACTGCGCGGTGTGCGGCACCCGGGGCCGGCACCGGGCGTTCTCCGTACCGGCCGGGGGTTGTGTCTGCCCGGACTGCCGACCGCCCGGCGCGGCCCATCCGGCGCCGGCCACCATCGACCTGATGGCCGCCCTGGCCGGCGGCGACTGGCGGGTCGCGGACGGCTCGGAGCCGGCCGTCCGCCGGGAGTGCAGCGGGCTTGTGGCGGCGCACCTGCAGTGGCACCTGGAGCGCGCGCTACGCTCGCTGCCGCTGGTCGACCGCCGTTCCCCAGGAGACTGATCATGACCAAGGGCAGGGGCCTGCGCCCGCCGGTGGCACCAACGCCACATCCGTCCGGTGCCCGCCCGCCGACGTTGCCCAAGCAGGTGCTGCCCCGGCACGTGGCGATCGTCATGGACGGCAACGGCCGCTGGGCCAAGGACCGGGGGCTGCCGCGGACCAAGGGTCACGAGCAGGGTGAGTCCTCACTGTTCGACACCATCGAGGGCGCGATCGAGCTGGGCATCCCGTATCTGACCGCCTACGCGTTCTCCACCGAGAACTGGCGGCGTTCACCGGAGGAGGTCCGGTTCCTGATGGGCTTCAACCGGGACGTCATCCGCCGTCGTCGCGACCAGCTGGTCGACCTCGGGGTACGGGTGGTGTGGTCCGGCCGTGCCGGCCGGCTCTGGAAGAGCGTGATCTCCGAACTGCAGACCGCCGAGGAGATGTCGCGGCACAACAGCACGCTCACCCTTCAGTTCTGCGTCAACTACGGCGGCCAGGCGGAGATCGCCGACGCGGCGGCGGCGATCGCCAGGGAGGTGGCGGCCGGCAAGGTGGATCCGGATCGGATCAACGAGAAGGTGCTCGCCCGGTACCTCTACCATCCCGAGGTGCCCGAGGTGGATCTGTTCCTGCGGCCCTCCGGCGAGCAGCGGACCTCGAACTTCATGCTCTGGCAGTCGGCCTACGCGGAGCTGGTCTTCCTGGACACGCTCTGGCCAGACTTCGACCGGCGACACCTGTGGTACGCCTGTGAGCTGTACGCACAGCGGGACCGCCGGTTCGGCGGCGCGCTGCCCAACCCGGTCGCCCCGCAGACCTGACCGGACCCGGTGCGAGCCGACGGTTTGCCGGACGTCGGCGGTTCAAGATCTGTGCGTACGGCGAGCCCGGTTAATCGGGTGCGTACGGTGAGCCTGGGCGCTAGCCTGGCTGTCATGCGCTGATGACGCCATTTCTCCGGTGCCGCGACTCCCGCAGTGGGGTTGCCGTCGATCCGTGCCGCGCGCCTCTGCGCGCCGGCCGGAATCTGCACCGCGGGCGTCACCGCACACCGCCGGACCGTTGCGCTGCAACGGAACCCGTAGGTACGCAACCGGCGCCCGCCTCCACCGCTCTCCCGCCACCGCCACGGCTTGCGTGGTGGTCCCGCAGCCAGGAGGTTCCGGATGCCCGAACGATCAGAACAAGATGCGAAGGAAGCCGGCTTCACCGTGCCTGACCTCGCCGTGCCCGAATTCACGCTGCCCGACGTCGAGTTGCCCGCCGCTGCGCCCCGCCCGGTCAGGTCGGCACCCAGCACTGGCCCGCAGTCGGGTGGATCCCGCCGGGGCCGGGCGGGCGGCCGCGATCAACGGGTTGGTGGGGGCCGTAACTACCAGTTCCGGCGCAGCTGAGCGGCTGCGTCCGGGGAGCCGATCCGGTGGCGGGATGGTGATCCCGCCACCGGATCACGGTTGAGCCGCCACCGGATCACGGTTGAGCCGCCACCGGATCGCGTGCGAACAGCCGGCGACGTTGAGCCTCGTCGAGGTGAACAGTGCCGCACCGCCTTCCGGATCCGCTGATCTTGCTGCTAGCTTCTTGCCATAGTTTGGCAAGAGCAATCGAGTAGCGGATCGGGGTGGGTGTGATGGTGGCGGCCACCCTGCTGGCAGGTCGGAGCGACCTGCTCGGCCTCTGTGCGCAGCGGCGCCGGACCGGGATCTGGTTGCTGGCGCTGACCGTCGGGCTGATCGTGACCGGGGTGGTGGCGGTCGGGTCCGGGGCGATCGGGATCGCGCCGACGACCGTGGCCCGGATCATCGGCCACCACCTCGTCGGGGTGCCCGCCCAGGTCAGTTGGACGGTTCCCGAGCAGGCCATCGTCTGGCAGGTCCGACTGCCCCGGGTGTTGCTCGGCATGCTCGTCGGTGCCGGACTCGCCGTGTGCGGGGTGGCGTTGCAGGCCATGGTCCGCAACGTGCTGGCCGACCCGTACCTGCTCGGAATCAACTCCGGCGCCTCCAGCGGCGCGGCCGCGGCCATCCTGTTCGGCGCCGGTGCCGGCTTTGGTCAGTACGCCCTGTCCACCAGCGCCTTCCTCGGTGCGCTCGCGGCGTCGCTGCTGGTCTTCCTGATCGCACGCAGCGGCGGCCGGGTCACCTCGATCAGACTGCTGTTGTCCGGCGTCGCGGTCGGCTACACGCTCTACGCCACCACCAGCTTCCTGATCTTCGCCTCCGGCTCCGCCGAAGGCGCCCGATCGGTGATGTTCTGGCTGCTCGGCTCGCTCGGGCTGGCCCGCTGGAACGCCCTGCTGGCAGTCGCCGCGGTGGTGCTGATCGGCATGATCGGCTACCTGACGATCGTCGGGCGGCGCCTCGACGTGCTGGCGATCGGCGACGAGACCGCACAGACCATCGGTGTGTCACCCGACCGGTTCCGGCTGCGCCTGCTGGTGATCGTCTCGCTCAGCGTCGGTGTGCTGGTCTCCGCCGCCGGCAGCATCGGATTCGTCGGCCTCGTCGTCCCGCATCTGGCCCGACGGATCGTCGGCGCACCGCACGTACGGGTGGTGCCGGTGGCCGCGTTGCTGGGAGCGATCCTGCTGGTCTGGGCCGACGTGGTCGCCCGGGTCCTGCTGGCACCGCAGGAGATTCCGATCGGCATCATCACCGCGCTGCTCGGTGCGCCGTTCCTGCTGGTCCTGATCCGTCGCCTGCACTCCAACTCCGCCTGACCCCGATCCGTCCGATCTGTCAAGGGAGCGACGATGAAGCCATTGCGTACCGCCATCGCCGTGGCGGTGTCCGCCGCGATGCTGCTCACCGCCAGCTGCGGTGGCGGCGGCACCGACGACGGGGCGGCCGCGGCGGCGGGGCAGGGCTATCCGCTGACCATCACCAACTGCGGCGTCGACGTCACCTTCGAGGCCGCGCCGCAGCGGGTCGTGCTGCTCAAGAGCGCGGCCGTGCCGTACCTGCACGCGCTCGGCGTGCTGGACCGGGTCACCGCCCGGGCCGGGCAGTACCCGGCGGAGTACTACGACGAGGCGACCCTCGCCGAGCTGGACCGGATCGCGTTGCTGACCGACAAAACCGACACCAGCGGTCACCTGCAGATCTCCAAGGAAGTGGTGATCAGCCAACAGCCGGACCTGGTGCTCGGCGAGGTGGACAACCTCTCCCGGGACACGCTGTCGGCGGTGGACATCCCGCTGCTCGAGGAGCCGGCGATGTGCCCGGGAAGCACGACGGTGCCGACCTTCGACGACATCTACGCCCAGCTGCGGACCTACGGCGAGGTGTTCGATCGGGCCGACGAGGCGGCAGCGGCGGTCACCGCGCTTGAAGAGCGGATGGCGCAGGTGCGGGCCCAGGCCGGGGCGGGCACCGGCCGTACGGCGGCAGTGCTGTACCCGACCGTCGGCGGCGGCGTCACCTACGCGTACGGCACCGCCAGCATGGCGCACCCGCAGTTGGAGGCGGCCGGGTTCCGCAACGTCTTCGACGACGTACCGGAACGGGTCTTCGAAGTCACCGTGGAGGAACTGCTCGGCCGCGACCCCGAGGTGCTGATCCTGCTGTACAGCGACGGCGACCCGGTCGCCGTCGAACAGGGCCTGACCGGGCTGCCCGGGGCGGAGAACCTGGCCGCCGTACGCAACGGCGACGTGCTGACCCAGCTGTTCAACTTCACCGAGCCGCCGACACCGCTATCCGTCGACGGACTCGAACGGATCGTGCGGCACTTCCAGGCCGAGTCGTGATCACCGCGACCGAGGTCTCCTGGCGCTACGGCGCCAACCCGGTGATCGACGGGGTCAGCGTGACCGCCCGGCCCGGTCGGGTCCTCGGATTGATCGGCCCGAACGGCAGCGGTAAGACGACTCTGCTGCGCCTGCTCCACGGCGCCCTGCGCAGCGGCGGTGCCGGGCGCAGTAGCGGTGCCGGGCGCAGTAGCGGTGCCGGGCGCAGTAGCGGTCCTGGTCGGAGCGGTGGGGCCGGGCGGGTCGTGGTGGACGGGGACGAGCTGACCGGTCTGCCGTCGCGGGAGGTCGCCCGCCGGCTGGCCGTGGTGGTGCAGGAGGCCGGCGGCACCGACACCGCGTTGACCGTGGCCGAGCTGGTGCTGCTGGGCCGGGGCCCGCACCTGTCGACGTTCCAGCGCACCAGCCGGGCCGACCACGAGATCGTGGCCCGCTGCCTGGCCCGGGTCGGTGCCGCCCACCTGGGTGCCCGCGCGTTCGCCGGGCTGTCCGGCGGCGAACGCCAACGGGTGCTGATCGCCCGCGCTCTCGCCCAGCAGGCCACCCATCTGCTGCTCGACGAGCCGACCAACCATCTGGACATCCGCTACCAGCACGAGGTCCTGCAGCTGGTACGGGATCTCGGCACCTGCTCCATCGTCGTACTGCACGACCTGAACCTGGCCGCCCGCTACTGCGACGACCTGGTGCTGCTCGGCGAGGGCCAGGTAGCGGCCGCCGGCAGCACGGATGAGGTGCTCGACCCGGCGGTGCTCGAACCGGTCTACGGGATCGGCATCCGGCGGCTGGACCTCGACGGTGCCATTCACCTGCTGTTCCGCCCACACGAGGTCACCCAGGAAAGGACTGCGGCATGACGGCCGTACAGGATCGGATCAACGCGTACTGGACCGGCCGGGCCCCGGCTACGTCGCGGACGTGCAGCGCCCCGGGCGCTTCGCCGCCGACCAGCAGGCCTGGTCACAGGTCTGGGCGACGGCACTGCCGCCGGCTCCGCTGGACGTGCTCGACGTCGGCACCGGCACCGGCACCGGACAGGCGGCCATCGTGCTGGCCGGCCTCGGCTCCCGGGTCACCGGCATCGACCTGTCCGAGGGAATGCTGCAGCGGGCCCGCCACCACGCCGCCGCGATGCCCAACGGCCCGGTCATCGCGTATGGCGACGCCGTGTCCCCGGACTTCCCGGCGGCCAGCTTCGACGCGGTGACCAGCCGCTACCTGATGTGGACGCTGCGGGAGCCGCAGGTCGCCGTGGCCAACTGGGTACGCCTGCTCCGCCCCGGCGGCACCGTCGCCGTGGTCGACAGCACCTGGTTCCCAGACGGGCTGGACAACGCCTCGGAGAACTTCGCCGACCACTACGACAATGCGGTCCGGTCGGCGCTGCCGCTGGCCACCGTGAAGTCCATCGACCAGACCGTGGCGGTGCTGGAGTGGGCCGGTCTGCGTGATGTCACGGCGTACCGCTGACCTCGATCTACGAACTCAATCAACGGTTCGGCGTGGCACCCGACCACGAGCTCAAACTGCAGTACATCGTCACCGGTCGTCGATGACGGTCGCGGCTCGCTAGGGGTGACGGGTCAGCGGAGTCCGTCCCCTCATCCGGCCCGTTCCAGATGGAAGCAGCTCGACGGTTGCCTCCAGCGACTCAGGATCCTCTGCCGAGATCAGCACCACTACTCGCGGCCGTTGCGCCTTATGCGAACGCGGCGATGTCGGCGGCGCCGGAGCCGGATGGCGGTCCGCGTCTTCGACATCCGCTACGGCCCGGACGACGCCGATTCCCCGGTGGTCGGCATCCTCGCCACGATCACCTCGGCCGGGCGGGACGGGCGGATGGCCGCGATCGGCGTCTACAAGAGTGCCCTGACCCGCTTCGGTGTGGTGCAGCGCCGGCAGCCATTCAACGGCGTCAACCATCCCCACTCGTAGAGAAGTCAAAGAGGATCATGGATATCTGCGCGTTGACGAGCGTGGCGGTACTCGGTTCCTCGCCGGGTTGTTCTCATTCCGAGTCAAGAGCCGCTGGTGCCCTCGGTGCGGCGAGCTGACCACAACCCCACCGCCCGCGAGGTGACGCTGACACACCCTATTTTCGCGTTTTAAGGTGCGTCAGCGTCACCTCGCGACTCCGGATAGGTGAGGCTGGATAGGTAAGGCGTACGGTCAGTGCTTGTCGGCGCAGCAGGGGGTCGGGTCGGGCAGTTCGAACGGCCCGATCCGCCGCCCTGACCCGACCGGAGTGGCGATCAACGTGAGGACTCGGTTGATCCACTGCGGCCGGACGAAGTCCCGGGTCTGCACCGGCGTCTCCGGCTCCGGGTCGACTCCGCCGAGCATGATGACCCGCTCGATCGCGCTGAACTCGAGTAGCTCCGCGACGGTGAGTGTGCCGACCAGACGGTCGACCCCGGGGTAGCGGACTGCCCGCCCGGACCGGCCGGCCCGGTGCTCGGCAGCGGCGAGCTCCGCCGCCGGGATTAGATCGGCCGGGGTGGCAGGCAGGTCGGGCAGCCCGTCGGGGGCGGCCAGGCTGATCGCCACGTGTGGCCTCGGCGTCCGCACCAGATGGGTGCAGGCGACGAGGTTGGGCAGGTCGGCCACGCCGACGACGTCGTGCAGCCAGTGTTCGGCGGCGGCGTCGTCGGCATGCCCCAGGCTCACTCCAGTAATCATCATGGCGGTGGCGGTGGCGGTCAGGACGGCAGGACCCAGATCGGGTTGCCGTAGAACCACAGGTCCAGCCACGGGTCGGCGTCACCGAGCACGTCCATCGCCGGGCCGGCCGGGTCGACGGCCGCGCCCATCAGACCGGGCGCGCCGCGCTTGCCGTCGGTGCCACGGACCCGGACATACATCGGCCGGTCCACCCGGCCCAGCGGGTAGCTGAACGACACCCGCTTGCGGCCCGGCTGCACCTCGAACGAGGCGGCGACCCGGGTGGTCGGCGCGGTGAAGTTGTCCGGGTCGGTGACCGGCCCGGTCACGTCGCTGACGATCAGGTCCACCCGGGCCAACTGCGGCACGAACTGCGCCCAGTTCGGCATGGTGGCCAGGTCGATGTTTAGGGTCACCACGACCGACGTACCACTCTTGACCTTCAGCGTGCCGCCGAGGGTGGCGCCGGCGCCGGGGCGCTGGTCGCCCTGCCGGCGGACCCGCATGTCCAGGCCGCCGATCAGACCACCGTGGTCCACCCAGACCCGGCCGGCCCGGATCGCGTCCATCACGGCCCGGTAGCCGAACGACTGCGCGCCGACGTGGGTGCGGCTGTACTGGCCCGGCCAGAAGTCACCGGCGGTGGTGATCAGCGGACCGTACACCGGGTCGTCGTACCGGCCGTTGGCGTTGAAGTCGCTGTTCGGCCCGCGCATCGAGGTACCGAGGTAGTTGACGTGCGAGTCGGAGTTGGCGCTGATCCACCACGGCTTGCCCTCGGCGAGCAGGCTGTCCCACAGCCCGCCGACGGTGGCGGTCATCCAGTCGAAGCCGCCCCAGGTGCGGTAGCTTTCCAGCGGGTAGCCGGGGAACGACGCCGCCGACGGGCTGCCCTCGTAGTAGCCGCGACCGCGACCGGGGCCGTTCGGGGCGGGCAGGCTGGAAGCCTGGTGCCCGGGCGCGCCTTCCATACCGACGGCCACCGTCGGATCGGCGTCGCGCCAGGCCCGGATCTCGTGCGGCGAGTCGACGCCCCGCCGGGACGGGTGGTTGGCCAGGAACAGCGCACCACCGATCCGACGGTTACGGACCTCTTCGGCGAGGAACTTGATGCCGGCGACGGCGAGCGCCTCGTTGGCCGGGCTCGGGCCGCTGGTGCCGTTCACCGAGCCGTCGTAGTCGGTCTCGAACTGCTTGAGTACGGCGACCTCGTTCTCACCGGGCTGAACGAAGACGGTGCCGTGCTCGGCGGAGGGGATGTTCCACTCCAGACCCTGGTAGATCAGCAGGTCCTTGATCTCCCGGCGGGTCGCGACGATGTCCGGGTTGACCTTCTCCACCCCGATCCGGGCGTGGGTGTCGCCGCCGTGGTCGGTGATGACGATCCAGTCCAGGCCGTACGCGCGGGCGTGCCTGGCCTGGTCGGCCACCCGGTACATGGCGTCGGAGCTGTACTGGGTGTGGATGTGGTGGTCGCCGGCCAGCCAGACGAACTCGCCGTCGTTGGCCTGGCCGCCGGCTGCGGCGGCGCTGTCGCCAGCCGGTGCCGCGTGCGCGGCGTGCCCGCCGGCCAGCACCGACGCGGCCGCGCCGGCACCGAGCAGCCCGGCGCCGCGCAGGAAGGCACGCCGGGACGCCTCGGTCGGGGCGAGTTCGGCGGTCGGCACCGACATGTCGAGCGCCGCCGGGACGTCGGCACCGGCCGACGTGTGCTCGTGGTCGTGGTGGTGGTGTCCCATCCGTGTTCCCGCCTTCCAGATCAACTTTGTCGTGGTCAATCTCGTGGAGGTGGGGAAACGGCAGGCGACCAGCCGTCGTCCGGTCGGCGCACGTGATGTGAAGGTGTGGCCATGTGTGCATGCTTCGCACGGGCGGTGATCTGCGAATTCTCCGTACCTTCAGCCGATCAGCGGGTGGAGCACCCCAGCGGCGACGCCGACCGCCAGCGACAACCCGCCGACCCCGGCGGCACCGACGACCAGACCGGCGTCGGCGGGCCCGAACCGCTGCCGCCGGGCGCTGCTGCGCGGGGTGTCCGAGTCGAACCCGCGCGCGTCCATCGCGGTGGCGAGCCGGGTGCCCCGGCGGATGGCCAGCACCAGCAGGCCGAAACCGGTCGAGGCGAACAGCTGTAGCCGGCGGACGGGGTCCCGGCCCGCGTCCACGCCACGGGCCCGCCGCGCCATCGCCATCAGCCGCCACTCGGCGGCCAGCATCGGTGCCAACCGGAACGCGGCCAGTGCCCCGATCGCGAACCTGGGCGGTGCCTTGACGTTCTGGATCAACGCATCGGCCAGATCCGTCGGATCGGTGGTGGCGAAGACCAGCACCCCGGGCAGCGCCACCGCCAGCAGCCGCAGCGCCAGCCCCAGCGCGGTGACCAGGACGCCCGTGGTGACCAGCAGCGGCCCGGCTGCCAGCAGCACCGTCCCGGTCCGGGCGGCGGCGAAGATCACCAGGGTGATCAGCACCCCGGCGGCGCTCAGTAGCAGCGGCAGCATCCGGCGCAGCACCGTGCGGTAGCGCAGGCCGAACAGCGGGATGACGGCGAACTCGACCGCGATCGCGACAGCCGGCGCCACCGGGTCGAGGGTGGCCAGCAGCACCACGGACAGCACCAACGCGGCGGCGAGCTTCGCCACCGGGTTGCGCCGGGCCAGCGGAGCGCCGGAGGTGGCGGCGTCACTGGCCCTGGGCGGGCCGCCGGTCACCGGGTCAGCCGTCGGTCGGCGAAGGCGTCGACGAAATCGGCGTCGTGGGTGACCGCCACGATGCCGTGTCCGTCGGCCCGCAACCCGGTGAGCAGGTCGACCAGCTCGATCCAGGTCCGGCGGTCCTGACCGAAGGTCGGCTCGTCGAGCACCAGCAGCCGTGGCGCGGTCGCCAGGGCGGTCGCCACGCTGAGTCGCCGGGCCTCACCCCCGGAGAGGGTGTACGGGTTGGCCCGGGCCAACCGGTCCAGCCGCAGCCGCCCGAGGAGGTCGTCGACCACCCGGGTGACCGCCGGCTCCGCAATGCCGCAGCGGCGTGGCCCGAGCGCCAACTCGTCGGCGACGGTGGCGGTGACGAACTGGTGCTCCGGATTCTGGAACACCGAACCGATCCGCCGGACCAACTCGCCCGCCCGCCACCGGTGCGGCGCTGCACCCAGCCGCCCACCGGTGAGTGCGGGACTGGCCCGCACCGCCCCGGTGTCCGGCGCCAACAGACCACCGAGCAGCAACGCCAGGGTGGTCTTGCCGGTGCCGTTGGGTCCGAGTACCGCCAGCGCCTCGCCGGCGCGCACCGGCACCGGCTCCGGCAGCTTGGCCAGCCGTGGTGCCAGCCCGACCCGGTCGGCGGTCAGCAGCGTCTCGCCGGCGGTGGCCGTGGCCCGGCGTGCCGGCAGTGGCTGGTCCGGCACCCAGACGCCCTCGGCGGCCAGTTGCGCGCCGTACCGGTCGAAGACCTGCCCCGGAGGGCCGTCGGCGCGCACCCCGCCGCCCGGCGACAACACCACCACCCGGTCGACCAGCGGCAGCGCCTGCGCGACCCGGTGCTCCACGATGACCATCGTGGTGCGGTCGTCGACTGCGAGCGCGCCGGTGAGGGCCTCGCGGATCAGCACGGCACCGGCCGGGTCGAGGTTGGCGGTCGGTTCGTCGAGCAGCAGCAGATCGGGCTGGAGCGCGAGCACCCCGGCGAGCGCCAGTCGCTGCTGCTCGCCGCCGGAGAGTGCGGCGGTGGAGCGCTGCCGGCCGTACCGGAAGCCGACCAGATCCAGCGCGGTGTCGACCCGGTGCCAGATTTCGGCCGCCGGCACCCCTCGGTTCTCCAGCCCGAAGGCCACGTCGTCGCCGCTGCGCGCCATCACCAGCTGGGTCTGCGGGTCCTGGAAGACGATGCCGACCCGTTCCCGGGCCTTGCGCGGGTCGAGCCCGTCGACGCGGACCGTGCCGACCTGCTCGCCGGAGTCGTCCGGCAGCAGCCCGGCCACCGCCGCCAACAGGGTGCTCTTGCCCGCGCCGGACGGTCCGAGCAGCAGGACCCGTTCACCGGCGTCGACCCGCAGGTCGACGTCGCGCACCGCGAAGGCCCGGCGGCCGGCGTGGCGCCAACCGAACCCGCGCAGCTCCAGCCGGCTCACACCAGGGTGCGGTCGCGGCCGGCCGGGAACCGGTCGAGTACTCCGGTTCGGGCCAACGCCCGGGTCAGCGCGACGCTGCCGGCACCGGCCAGCACGACGGCGCTGACCACGGTGACGATGAAGATCGGAATCCGGAAGCCGACCAGGTCGTACGGTGCGTAGTAGCGGATCTGGTCGAAGATCGCGGCGCCGAGGCCGGCGGCTGCGCCGGCGGCCAGCGCCACCGGCATCCGAAACGAGCGGTACGCCACCGCGAGAAACACAAGTTCGGCACCGACGCCCTGGGCCAGCCCCTGCACGATCACCAGCGCGCCCCACTGGCTGCCCAACGCCGCGGAGACCAGCGCGGCGACCAGTTCGCAGTACAGCGCCGCGCCGGGTTTGCGGATCACCAGCGCGCCGAGCACGGCCGGCACCAGCCACACCCCGTACAGCATGGCCTGGGCGGGTGGGAAGAAGGTGAAAGCGGCCTCGGTGGCGGACCAGACCAGGCCCCAGGCCCAGAAGATCACCCCGAAGGCGACCGCGATCACCGAGGCGACCACGATGTCGACGGTCCGCCAGCTCCGGTCCGGGCGCGGCCGGGCGGTCGGGTCGGTGGCTGGGTGCTGTGTCATACGTCGCTCCAACTCCCTGCGCTGGCATTACCCAGATCAGGTTCGAGGGTCTGCGGGTCTTCCCGCACTCTCAGCGCTGGGTGCGCTCCCCTGTCGGACATGAGGTTGTCTCGCCTGACGCTAGCACCGGGCGGCCCGGGCGAACAGTGATCGCGTCCGGGTGTGGCGGTGGGCACCCCTGCGCGGGTTATCGTGGGCTGCCCGCCTCATTCACCCAGCGAAGGGGATCAGCCCGCCGTGACCGCTGCCGATCGCACCGCGACGCGCCGGGCGCGCCCGGGTGACGAGATCGACTGGGGCACGCCGGCACCGGAGGACCTGCCCGGGTCGGCCGGCACCGGTGCCCCGCCCGGCCCACCGCGCCCACCCCGGCGGCGGCTGTTCGGCGACCGCGTCGGCTCGGTGGAGGTGCTCGCCTTCCTGCTGATCGGATTGGTGATCTTCCGGGAGCCGTTGGCCAACGCCATCTCGAACCCCCGGTTGCAGACCTGGACCACGGTCTTCGTCTCGGTGATGGTCCAGGCGATGCCGTTCCTGGTGTTCGGGGTGGTGTTGTCCGCGGTGATCGCCGTTTTCGTGCCGCGGTCGTTCTGGGCGAAGGCGCTGCCGAAACATCCGGCGCTGGCCGTGCCGGTGGCCAGCGCCGCCGGAGTGGTGCTGCCCGGTTGCGAGTGTGGCTCGGTGCCGATCGCCGGTTCGCTGATCCGCCGGGGGGTGACGCCGGCCGCCGCGCTGGCGTTCCTGCTGGCCGCCCCGGCGATCAACCCGATCGTGCTGGTGTCCACGGTGGTCGCCTTCCCGAACAATCCGGAGATGGCGCTCGGGCGGGGTATCGCCAGCCTGGTCGTGGCGATGGTGATGGGTTGGCTGTGGCTGCGGCTCGGCCGCACCGACTGGATCCGGCTGCCGCACCGGCCGGACCTGGACGACCTGTCCCGGGCGCGCGCGTTCTGGGCGGCGGTCCGCCACGACATCATGCACGCCGGCGGCTTCCTGGTCATCGGCGCGATGGCTGCGGCCAGCATCAACGTGCTGGTGCCCGAGCGCTGGCTGCAGACCCTGGCGGACAACCCGGTGCTGTCGATCCTGGCCCTCGCCGTGCTCGCCGTACTGTTGTCGATCTGCTCGGAGGCCGACGCGTTCGTCGCCGCCTCGCTGTCGCAGTTCTCGCTGACGTCGCGGCTGGTGTTCCTGGTGGTCGGGCCGATGGTCGACCTGAAACTGATCTCGATGCAGGCCGGAACGTTCGGGCGCCGGTTCGCGTACCGGTTCGCTCCGGCGACGTTTGTGATCGCCGTCGTGGTGGCGGTCGCGGTGGGGACGGTGCTGCTGTGAACAAGCAAGCCCAAGGCGTGCTGCTGCTACTGCTCGGCGGTGCGGTCGTCAAGGCCAGCGTCACCGACATGTATCTGCGCTACGTCAAGGAGGTGCTGCAGCCGTTCCTGATCGCCGCTGGACTGCTGCTGATCGCCGCCGCGATCATGACGCTCTGGCACGATCTGCGCCGCCGGTCGACACCCATCCCGGCGGAGCCCCCGATCGCCGACGCCGACGGCGGGCACGACGAGCACGGTCACGGCGGGCACGCCCACCACGAGCCCAAGGTCGGCTGGCTGCTGATCCTGCCGGTGCTCGGACTGCTGCTGGTCGCCCCGCCCGCGCTCGGCTCCTACTCGGCCGCACAGGCCGGCACCGCGTTGAGCAGCGAGCAGGCGGCGTCGGACTACCCGCCGCTACCGGACGGGGATCCGGCCACGATCAGTGTGCTCGACTACGCCTCCCGGGCGATCTTCGACGAGGGCAGGTCACTGGACGGCCGCGCCGTCGCGCTCACCGGCTTCGTCACCGACGGGCCGGACGGCCAGCCGATGCTCGCCCGGATCGTGCTCTCCTGCTGTGCCGCCGACGGCCGCCCGATCAAGGTCGGCATGGACGGCAGTGTCCCCACCGGTCTACCGCAGGACACCTGGATCGAAGTGGTCGGCCGGTACAGCGACCGGATCGGCACCGACTCGGTGAACGGGGCGAGCATCCCGTACCTGCAGGTCGATTCCTGGGAGCAGATCGACCCACCCAGGCAGCAGTACGAGTAGAGGTTTCACGTCCGCCGATCCGGGGCATCCTTCCGCCCGCCGATTTCGGTAGCGGTTGGCGAGAGGACGAGCACAATGGGCCGGGAGACCGACCGGGAACGCTGGCAGCGCAACTTCGCCGACCTGTTGCAGGAACTGCGGGTCGCCCAGACCGGGGTGCAGATCCTCTTCGCGTTCCTGCTCACCCTGCCGTTCAGCAGCGGCTTTCCGGACACGACCGACTTCCAGCGGGACATCTACGTGGTCGCGCTGCTGGCCGCCGCGGCGGCCGCGGCGATGATCATTTCCCCGGTGGCCTTTCACCGGGTGCTGTTCCGCCAGGGCCGAAAGCCGGACCTCGTCCGGTTCGCCCACCGGATGGCCAGCGGCGGCCTCGGCTTCATGCTGATCGCCATGGTCAGCTCGGTGCTGCTGGTCACCGACTTCATCCTGCCCCGGCCTGTCGCGTTCGTCCTCAGCGGTGTCACCGGGATCTGGTTTCTGACCTTCTGGGTCGGCCTGCCATTCGTCAACCGCAGTTGGATGCGCGACGACGACGAGTGGAGCGAGGACGCTCAGGTCCAGTTGCTGCGGGATCCGGCGCGGTGACCGTCAATGCGGTGCGCGTAGTCCGAGAGACCGCAGTTCCAGCGCGGCGAGCGCGGCGGTGATCTCCGGGTCGCCGTCGCGCCACCGGGCCGCCACGTCCGGGTCGATCGCGGCGATCGCGGCGAGCGGGCGGGTGGTCAGCGCCCGTAGTGCCAGCAGGTCCTGCCCGGCGGGCCGGCCACGCAGGGCCGTGGCGGCGCTGGCTCGGCGGATCCAGCGCACCCGCAGCGGCAGCCAACCGAACAGCACCAGACCCAGCGGGAGGATCAGCACGGCGACGGTGAGCCCCAGGGCCAGGTCGGCGACCACGTCCTGTTGCTGCTGACCGGCGGTGGCGACCGAGCTGGCCGCCCCGGCGGCCTGCTCGAACGGGCCGGTCAGCTCGTCACCGACGAGCGGCACCCGCCCTACCCGGCTGCCGACGTCGGCGAAGTTGTCGGCCAGGCCGGTGCCGGCGTCCTGCAGGGTCCGGCCGGCTGCGGCGAGGCCGCCGACCCAGTCGTGCAGCCAGTTGGCGGCTCGGATCCACAGACAGACCCAGACGACGACGATCAGGTCGGTGACGAGTTGGCGGGCGGCGGCGGGGAGTCGGTCCGCGTAGATCTGCATGGGAACACTGTGCCGGACCGGCGTCGTGGAGCGCGGGTCAGCTGGAGCCGACGCGGGTCACTTGGCGGGGGTGCGTCGCGCCGCGCACTGTGGGCAGGTCCCGAAGATCTCCATGGTGTGGCTCACCCCGACGTACCCGTGCTGGGCGGCGACCCGCTCCGCCCAGGCCTCCACGGCCGGCCCTTCGACTTCGACCGCGCTGCCGCAGGACCGGCAGACGAGATGATGGTGATGGCCCTGGCTGCACCGTCGGTACAGGTGTTCGCCGCCGGGTGGGCGCATCACGTCCACCTCGCCGGAGTCGGCCAGCCCTTGCAAGGTCCGGTAGACGGTGGTCAGCCCGACCCGGTCGCCGCGTTCGCGCAACATGGCGTGCAGCTCCTGGGCGCTGTGGAAGCCAGCCAGCTCGTCGAGGATCGCGCTGACCGCGCTGCGCTGCCGGGTGTTGCGTACCGCCGTCTGCTCGACGGTGGCGCTGTCATCGGTCTTCATCGTGTGCCTCCGGAACGTTTCTCGCTGACCGGAATCTGCCGGCGGACTGTCACCGGACCTCCCGAGCATGGCTGACGGCGTCCGAGACGATGTGCGCGACGTGTTCGTCGACCAGCGCGTACGCGATCTCCCGGCCGCGCCGGGAGCCATGCACCACGCCGGCGCCGCGCAGCACCCGCAGGTGCTGTGACACCAGGGGCTGCGGTGCGCCGAGCTTCTCCACGAGCTCGTGGACGCAGCGTTCACCCTGGGCGAGCTCCGTCACGATCGCCACCCGGATCGGGGCGGCCAGCGCGCGCAGCAGTTCGCCGGCGCTCTCGTACCCCTCGTACCCGTTGGCCATCGTCACCCCGCAACGGTAACCAATAGCGGGGCCGGATCGGCAGGCAGGCGTCGTGACGCCGGCTCTCAGCGTTCCAGAACCACCTCGGGGGGCTCCGCCTCGGTGGGCAGCCGGGCCGGGGCGGGCAGCCGGACACCGCGCCGACGTAGCAGCCGCCACGCCCCGGCACCGGTCGCGGTCGCCGCGAACGCCCCGATCGCCAGGATCACGATCGTCGCGCCCATCGCGGTGTTGGCGGTGCCGGCCAGCCACACGCCGGAACCGGCGCAGGCGAGGCCGATGGCCATCGCCGCCGCCATCGTGCTGCGGAATCCCCGGGTGACCTGCTGTGCGGTCGCGACCGGCACCACCATCAGCGCGCTGACCAGCAGCAGCCCGACCGCCCGCATCGCGACGGTGACGGTCACCGCGGTGGTCACCGCGATCAGCAGGTTGAGGGTGCGCACCGGCAGGCCGGAGACCCGGGCGTACTCCTCGTCGTGGCAGATGGCGAACAGCGCCGGGCGTAGCAGCAGCATCGTGACGAGCACGACGGCCGCCAGCACCACGATGATCCGCAGGTCCTCGGAATTGGTGGTGGTGAGCGACCCGAACAGGTACGCCATCAGGTTGGCGTTGCTGCGGTCGCCGGCCAGCCCGACGAGCATCACCCCGCCGGCGATGCCGCCGTAGAAGAGCATGGCCAGCGCCATGTCGCCGGAGGTGCGGCCACGTTCGCGCAGCAGCTCGATGGCGATCGCGCCGATCGCGGCGACGATCACCGCGGTGAGTACGGGGGAGCGGTCCAGCAGCAACCCGACGCCGACCCCGGTCAGGGCGACGTGGCCGACGCCGTCGCCGATCAGCGACATCCGCCGCTGGACCAGGTAGATGCCGAGCGTCGGGGCGGCCAGCCCGATGACCAACGCGCCGATCAGGGCGCGGATCATGAATTCGTACTGGAAGATGCTCATGTGTGCCACATCCGGGGCAGCTCCGCCGGGGCGTGCGGGTGTACGTGTTCGTGGTCGGCATCGGCGTGATGGCCGGCGGGCTCGGGCACGGGTCCGTCGTGGACGACCTCGCCGTGGTGCAGCACCACCGCCCGGCCGATCAGCGGCTGCAGTGGCCCGAGCTCGTGGGCGACCAGCAGTACGGTGCCACCGCTGGTGCTGAAGGCGCCGAGTGCCTGGGCGAACGCCTCCTGGCTGGCCGCGTCGACGCCGGCGGTGGGTTCGTCCAGGACCAGCAGCTCCGGCTCGCCGGCCAGCGCACGGGCGATCAGGGTCCGCTGCTGCTGTCCGCCGGACAGCGTGGCGACCGGGTCGCGTACCCGGTCGGCCAGGCCGACGGCGGTCAGCGCCGCCGCGACGGCGGCCCGGTCGGCGGCACCGGCCGGTCGCAGTACGCCGCGCCGGGCGAGCCGGCCGGAGGCGACGACTTCGCCGACGGTGGCCGGTACGCCGCTGCCAGCACCGAGTCGCTGCGGCACGTAGCCCACCCGGTGCCACTGGCGGAACCGTTTCAGCGGCACCCCGAACAGCTGCACGGTGCCGCTGCGTAGCGGCACCAGGCCCAGCGCGGCACGGATCAGCGTGGACTTGCCGGAGCCGTTGGCGCCGAGTAGCGCGACGACCTCACCGCTGGTCACGGTGAGGTCGACGGCGCGCAGAACGGGGCGGCCGTCGTAGCCGGCCACCCCGTGCGAAACCTGAACGACGCTGTCGGTCACGAACAGCCCAGGGCGACGGTCAGGTTGTCGAGGTTGCTCCGCATGACCGAAAAATAGTCCCCGTCGGCGTCCGGCTGCAGCCCTTCGATCGGGTCGAGCACCGACGTCTCGGCGCCCACCTCGCTGGCGATGGTCTCGGCGATGCTCGGACTGACCAGGGTCTCGAAGAAGATGGTGGTCGCCTGGTGCTCCTGCGCCTCCTCGATCACCTCGGCGAGACGCTGAGGCGCCGGCTCGTCCTCGGGGCTGAGCCCGGTGATGCCGATCTGCTCCAACTCGTAGCGGGTGGTCAGGTAGCCGAAGGCGGCGTGACTGGTGATGATCTCCCGACGCTCACAGGTGGTCAGCCGCTCGGTGTACTCGGTGTCCAGGGCTTCCAGCTCGGTGCGCAACTCGGCGGCGCGGGCGGTGTAGTCGGCGGCGCGGTCCGGGTCGGCGGCACCGAGACGCTCGGCCAACTCGTCGCCGACGGTCGCGAAGCGGGTCGGGTCGAGCCACAGGTGGGGGTCCTTGGCGGCGTCGCCGTCGGTGTGCTCGTCGTCCTCGTGAGCGTCCTCGTCCTCGTGAGCGTCCTCGTCCTCGGCGTGCTCGTCCTCGTCGCCGTGGTGGTGACCGTCGTCGCCGGCGGCGTCGAGAAGCGGCTCGACGGTGACGACGTCGAAGGCCCGGTCGCCGCCCTCCTGCTCGACCGCCGCGTCGACGGCAGGTTGGAATCCGCTGAGGTAGACGACCAGATCGGCGTCACTGATCTGGCCGACCTGTTGAGGGCTCAGCTCCAGGTCGTGTGGTTCGGCCCCGGGCGGGGCCAGGCCGGTGACTGAGACGGCGTCGCCGCCGATCCGCTCGGCCAGGTACTGCAGGGGGTAGAAGGCGGCGACCACGCCGAGAGTCTCGGCGGTGGAGGCGGTGCTATCGGAGCCATCCTCCGCACAGGCAGCGGTGCCGCCCAGGGCGAGCAGCGCGCCGGCGGTGGTGGCGACGGTACGGCGGAAGAGGTGGTTGTGCATCAGGCAACTCTCCGCGAGGGCGACAATCATTGTCAACAACGCATGGTTGCATGCGTCGCCGCAGGTCGCACGGCTTGATCGACGCACGGGTGCGGTCAGGGCGCGGGTGCGGTCAGAAGATCTTGGCCAGCGCGGCCGCCACCACCAGGGTCAGCACCAGCAGCCGCAGCAGTCGTCCCGCTGGCGGTACCGCCAGCCAGGTCAGCCGCAACAGCATGACCAGCGCGCCAGCCAGAAGTAGCAGTGCCGCGCCGCCCACGATGCCCGGCGCGAACAGGCCCACCAGCATGAGCGCGAGCGCGGCGAGGAACGCTCCGGTCGGGTTGATCCGCCGGACCCGGGTCGGCCAGGACGGCTGCGTAGGCTGCATCCGACAGACTCTAGTCAGAAGGGGGATCAGCGTGCTGGTGGTCAACCGGTTCACCGTCACCGATGCGGACACCTCGGGCTTTGTCGATCGGGCCCGGTCCGCGCTGCGGGCCCTGGCCGGCTGCCCCGGATACCAGCGCGGCGCGGTGCACCGTGCGTTGGAGGAGCCTGAGACCTGGTGCCTGGTCACCGAATGGGAGTCGGTCGGCACCTACCGGCGGGCGCTCGGCGCCTTCGAGGTCAAGGTCCACGCCACGCCGCTGCTCGCCGCCTCGCGTGACGAACCGTCCGCGTTCGAGGCCCTCGTCACCGCCCTGCCCGGCGAGGAACCGGCGACGCACACCAGTGACCGGGCCACAGGGCCCGGGCGCTGATCCGCCGGGCACTACCCTAGCGGAATGACCGATCCCGGACCGGTGGAACCGCGCCCATCGTCCGCCGTACCCGCCGGCCCGTCCGAGTGGGCAGCGCCCTCGCCGTGGGAGCCGCCACAGCGCCAGAGCCAACCGGTTGCGGCTGGGCCCGCCGTGCCACCGTCGCCGCACGCCGAGCCGGCCCAGCCACCGTCTGACCTGGCCCAGCCACCGTCTGACCTGGCCCAGTCACCGGTCGACCTGGCCGAGTCAACGCCCGTCCCTACGGGTCCGCCGTACCAGGTGCCGACCGGGCCAGGCGTCGCGCCGCCGTTCGCCGCACCGCCGGTGGAAGGCCGCACCGCGCGGGTCTGGATCGGGCTCGGCGTGGCCGCGCTCGCCGTGCTGCTGTGCTGCGGCGGCGGCACCGTCGCGCTCGTCGGGCTGATCGTCACCGGCACCGAGGCGGTCAACGAACAGGCCCGGGTGGCGGTAGACGACTACTTCGAGGCGGTGAGCCTGCAGGACTTCGGTGCCGCGTACGGGATGCTCTGCGCGGAGGCACAGCGTCGCGAATCATCCGACGAGTTCGCCGAACGGCTCACCGAGGAGCCCGAGGTCGACTCGTACTCGGTGGGGCAGGTCTCGGTGACCAGCAGGATCGTGGTGCCGGTCGAGGTGACGTACTCCGATGGCGGCTCGGAAACCCTGCGCGTGTCGCTCAACCAGGACACCGGCACCGGTGAGCTAGAGGTCTGTGGCATCGAGGAGTAGCCTCCGAGGATCTGCCACAACCGTCCACCCGCACGTCCCCGCTGGCCGCCAGCCGGCGTAGGAGCAGCGCATGCCAGCCGACCGTATCGACGCCGTGGTCAGTCTCGCTCAACGGCGGGGCTTCGCCTTTCCGTCCGGTGAGATCTACGGCGGTGAACCGGTGGCCTGGGACTACGGGCCACTCGGCGTCGAACTCAAGGAGCACCTGCGGCGGCAGTGGTGGCGGGCGGTGGTCCAGCAGCGCGACGACGTCGTCGGTCTCGACTCGGCGGTGATCCAGGCCCGCGAGGTGTTCGCCGCCGCCGGCCTGCTCGATGCGTACGCGCAGACCCGGGCCCGCTGCCGGGCGTGCGATCATGTCCGATCGCTGGACCGGATGGTCGAGGAGTTCACCCGGCGCTCCGGCCGCGCCCCGGCCGCGCTGACCGACATCGTCTGCCCGAGTTGCGGCACCCGAGGCAGTTTCACCGAACCGGAGCGGGTCAGCGGGCTGTTCGGTGCCTGGCCGGACCGGGCGGCACCGGCCAGCGACCCCTACTATCTGCGCCCGGAGGCGGCACCCGGCACGTTCGTCAACTTCGCCAACGTGATGATCGCCGCCCGGAAGAAGCCGCCGTTCGGCATCGCCCAGATCGGCCGGGCGTTCCGCAACATCGTCGGGCCGGGCGAGTTCCTGCTGCGCAGTCGTGAGTTGGAGCTGATGGAGCTGGAGTTCTTCGTGGAGCCCGGCTCGGACGACCACTGGCTCGAATACTGGGTGCAACAGCGCTGGGACTGGTACGTCGACCTGGGTCTCGCACCGGGCCAGCTGCGCCGGGTCGAGCTGCCCCTGGCCGGCCTGCCGCAGCACGCCAAGCGCATGGTGGAGATCGCGTACCGCTCCGGCGGTTCCGGTGCGGAGTTCTTCGGCCTGGAAGGGGTCACCAACCGGGCCGACCACGACCTCACCGCCCACGCCAAACACTCCGGCGCCGACCTGTCCTACTTCGATCAGGAGCGCGGTGAGCGGTGGGTGCCGTACGCGATCGAACCGGCGGCCAGCCTGACCGCCGCCGTGTTCGCCTTCCTGCTCGCCGCGTACGACGAGGACGAGGCACCGAACACCAAGGGCGGGGTGGACAGACGCACCGTACTGCGGTTCGATCCCCGGCTGGCCCCGGTCAAGGTGGCGGTGCTGCCGCTGTCGCGCAACGCGGACCTGTCGCCGAAGGCCCGCGACCTCAGTGACGCGCTGCGGCGCCGCTGGGTGGTGGAGTTCGACGACTCGCAGGCGATCGGCCGCCGCTACCGCCGCCAGGACGAGATTGGTACGCCGTACTGCGTGACCGTCGATTTCGGCACGCTGGCCGACGACGCGGTGACGATCCGGGACCGCGACACCATGGTGCAGCAGCGGGTATCGCTCGACCAGGTCGAGCGGTACCTGCTGGAGCGGCTGCCCACCAGCTGATCCGGACCGGTCACGTGGAATCCTGGACGATGTGTCCGTGACCGCGCACCAGAGTTTCCCGCCGGCCGCCACCAGCCGCGCGCCGTTGCCACTCGGCCCGTATCAGGTCTGGCCGCCGGTGGTGCTGGCCCCGATGGCCGGGATCACCAACGTCGCGTTCCGCCAGCTGTGCCGGGAGCAGGGCGGCGGGCTCTACGTCTGCGAAATGATCACCACGCAGGCGTTGGTCGAGCGTAACCCCAAGACGCTGCGCATGATCGCGTTCGGGCCGGCGGAGCGCCCGCGGAGCCTGCAGCTGTACGGGGTCGATCCGCGGGTCACCGCTGCCGCCGTCCGGATCGTGGTCGAGCGGGACCTGGCCGACCACATCGACCTGAACTTCGGCTGCCCGGTGCCGAAGGTCACCCGCAAGGGTGGCGGCGCCGCGCTGCCGTGGCGGCACCGGCTGTTCAGCCGGATCGTGCGGGACGCGGTGCGGGCGGCGGCCCCGGCCGGAGTGCCGGTGACGGTCAAGATGCGCAAGGGGATCGACGACGACCATCTGACGTACCTCGACGCCGGTCTCGCCGCGCAGGAGGCCGGGGTGGCCGCCGTGGCGCTGCACGGGCGCACCGCCGCGCAGCGCTACTCGGGCAGCGCCGACTGGGACGCCATCGGCCGGCTCAAGCAGGCGTTGGACGTGCCGGTGCTGGGCAACGGCGACATCTGGGAAGCCGACGACGCACTGCGGATGGTGGCGCACACCGGTGCCGACGGTGTGGTGGTCGGTCGCGGTTGCCTGGGTCGACCCTGGTTGTTCGCCGACCTGTCGGCCGCGTTCGACGGCCGGCCGCAGCGGGTGCTGCCCGCGCTGGGCCCGGTGGCCGCCGCCATGCGTCGGCACGCCGAACTGCTGGTCGACTGGTTCGCCACCGGGCGTGCCGACCGGGCTGTCGCCGAGCGGGACGGCTGCACTGATTTCCGCAAGCATGTCGCGTGGTATCTGAAGGGGTTCCCGGTCGGCGGCGAGCTCCGGCGGGCCCTGGCGATGGTGTCGAGCCTCGCCGAGTTGGACGCCCTGTTGGCCCAGCTCGACCCAGCGGAGCCGTTCCCCGTACACGCCCTCGGCCAGCCGCGTGGCCGGACGAACGCCCCGGGGAAGGTCTTCCTGCCGGCCGGTTGGCTGGCCAGCCGGGACGACGAGTCGGTGCCGGCCGGGGCGGAGCTCGCCGACTCCGGTGGCTGAACCGGCGGCACATCCGCAAGGTGACGTTCGACACCGGTGAATGCGCGATCCTGCGCATGGGAGCGTTTCCGTAGGGGCGTTCCGAGCGGTGCCGCTGCCAGGTGCTGTGCGGCTGGTCACCCACTACTGTCGGCCGGCTGCGCTGGTCGCATAGCCTGCGCCAACCAATGGCCATTGGTGAACCATCGTTCAGCGTCGAACGGCACACGGAGGCCAATGATGGCGGTAGCAGGCGAATCCGGCGATGCGTTCCGGTCGGCACCGGAGCACCCGCGATATGTGTACGACTTCGCCGAGGGAAATCGCGAACAGCGGGATCTGCTCGGCGGCAAGGGCGCGAACCTGGCCGAGATGACCAATCTCGGCCTGCCGGTCCCACCCGGCTTCACCATCACCACCGAGGCCTGTCGGGCCTACCTGGACCGTGGCGTTCTGCCGGCCGATCTGCCCGAGCAGATCGCCGCCGCCCTCGCCCGGCTGGAGGGCCAGCGCGGCAAACGCCTCGGCGACCCGGCCGACCCGCTGCTCGTCTCGGTCCGTTCGGGGGCGAAGTTCTCCATGCCGGGGATGATGGAGACGGTGCTCAACGTCGGGCTCAACGACGACTGTGTGGCCGGACTCGCCGCCCAGGCCGGTGGAGACGAGCGGTTCGCCTGGGACTCCTACCGGCGGCTGATCCAGATGTTCGGCAAGACCGTCTGCGAGGTGCCGGGGGAGGAGTTCGAGCAGGCGTTGGAGGCGGCCAAGCGCACCCGCGCGACCGACGACGACCTGGCGTTGAACGCCGACGACCTGCGCAAACTGGTCCAGGCGTACCAGAAGATCTTTTTTGCGCACACCGGCCGGGACTTCCCGCAGGACCCTCGCGAGCAGCTTGACCTGGCGATCCAGGCGGTGTTCGACTCGTGGCACGCCGATCGGGCGGTGGTCTACCGGCGGCAGGAGCGGATCCCGGCCGACCTGGGCACCGCGGTCAACGTGGTCGCGATGGTCTTCGGCAACCTTGGCCCGGACTCGGGCACCGGGGTGGCCTTCACCCGCGACCCGGCGACCGGCGCCCAGGGCAGCTACGGCGACTACCTGGCCAACGCGCAGGGCGAGGACGTGGTCGCCGGCATCCGCAACACGCTGCCGCTGCAGGAGCTGGCCCGGATCGACCGGGACTCCTACGACGAGCTGCTGACCATCATGGCCCGGTTGGAGAACCACTACCGGGACCTGTGCGACATCGAGTTCACCATCGAACGCGGCAAGTTGTGGATGCTGCAGACCCGGGTGGGCAAGCGCACCGCCGCGGCCGCTTTCGTCATCGCCAGCCAGCTCGTCGACGAGGGGATGATCGACCTGGACGAGGCGCTGCACCGGGTCAGCGGAGCCCAGCTGGCCCAGCTGATGTTCCCCTGCTTCGACCTGTCCGCGGGGCCGCTCGCGATCGCCACCGGGATCGGCGCCTCACCCGGGGCCGCCGTCGGCAAGGTCGTGTTCGACTCCGCGCGGGCGGTGGAGCTGGCCGGCCTGGGCGAGGCGGTGATTCTGGTCCGGCGCGAGACCAATCCGGACGATCTGCCTGGCATGATCGCCGCCGAGGGCATCCTGACCAGCCGGGGCGGCAAGACCAGCCACGCCGCGGTGGTGGCCCGGGGGATGGGCAAGACCTGCCTGTGTGGGGCGGACGCGCTCGACGTCGACGTCCGGGCCGGTCGCTTCACCGTCGGCGAGCACACCGTCATGCAAGGCGACGTCGTGTCGATCGACGGCACCAGCGGTTGCCTCTATCTGGGCGCGGTGCCGGTGCGCCCGTCGGAGGTGGTGCAGTACTTCGAGGGGGAGGTCGATCCGGCCACCACCGACGATCCGCTGGTACTGGCCGTACACCGGATTCTGGCGCACGCCGACGGCCGGCGGCGGCTGGCGGTGCGCACGAACGCCGACACCGGGGCCGACGCCGCCCGGGCCCGGCGGTTCGGCGCGCAGGGGATCGGCCTGTGCCGCACCGAACACATGTTCCTGGGCGAACGCCGAGGGCTGGTGGAGCGGCTGATCCTGGCCCACGACGAGGCGCAGCGGTCGGCGGCGCTGGCCGACCTGCTGCCGTTGCAGCGGGCCGACTTCGTCGACATCTTCCGGGAGATGGACGGGCTGCCGGTCACCGTGCGGTTGATCGATCCGCCGTTGCACGAGTTCCTGCCGTCGTTGGAGGAACTCGCCGTGTCGGTGGCGTTGGCGCACTCCCGTGGTCAGCACCCCGGGCGGGACGAGGCGCTGTTGGCCGCGGTCCGCCGGATGCACGAGCAGAATCCGATGCTCGGCCTGCGCGGGGTGCGGCTCGGACTGGTCATCCCGGGCCTGTTCGCGATGCAGGTGCGGGCGATCACCGAGGCGGCGGCCCAGTTGGCCGCCGCCGGGTACGACCCGCGGCCCGAGATCATGGTGCCGCTGGTCGGTGCGGTCCAGGAACTGGAGACGGTACGCGCGGAAGCCGACCGGATCATCGCCGACGTGCTGGGGGAACGTTCGGTCGAGGTCCTGATCGGCACGATGATCGAGGTGCCCCGGGCGGCGTTGACCGCCGGCCAGTTGGCCAGCTCGGCCGAGTTCTTCTCGTTCGGCACCAACGACCTGACCCAGATGGCCTGGGGATTCTCCCGTGACGACGTGGAGGGTGCCTTCTTCTGGCGCTACCTTGAGCTCGGCATTTTCGGCATCTCGCCATTTGAGTCGCTCGACACCGACGGGGTCGGCCGGCTGGTGCGGATCGCCGTCGACGAGGGGCGCGCGGCCCGGCCGGGGCTGAAGATCGGGGTATGCGGCGAGCACGGGGGCGATCCGGACTCGGTGCGGTTCTTTCACGAGGCGGGACTGGACTATGTGTCCTGTTCGCCGTTCCGGGTGCCGGTCGCCCGGTTGGCGGCTGGCCGCGCGGCGGTGGAGTCGACCGGGTCGGACAGCCGCTGACGACTCAGCCCGGGTCGGCCGTGGCTGGTCCGGGTAGGCGGCCGGCTGCCGTGGGGGGGCGGGTACGGCAGCCGGCCACCGGTTTCCCGGTCGGGCCGAGGGGCGGGTGCCGGCAACTGGCCACCGGTTTCCCGGTCGGGCGAGGACGGCGTCAAGAGCCGGGTCAGCGCCGCCGGCGGGGCAGCGCCGGGTTGTACGGCAGGGTGGCCATCGGGGTGCGTACAGCCAGCGGTGCCCGGTTGTCCAGGAAGCTCGGGTCCGGATCCGGCACGTTGGTCACCAGATCGGTCTGCAGGATCCCGTCGACCAGTTGCGCCACCCGGCGGGCGTGCGTGTGCAGCAGTGGCAGGTCGGCACCCGGGCCGGCGAGTACCGCGAGCAGCGCCCGGCTGCCCGCGGCGTACAGGGCGACGTAGCCGTGGGTGCCCGCGATGACGGTTTCCCGTAGCTCGCCGTGACCGGAGGTGACGGCGAACCGGCGGCCGAGGCCGACGCTGGCGGCGGCGAGCGCGGCGATGCTGTCGGCGTCGGTGCCGGTACCCGCGAGGTCCCGGCTGATCATCAGGCCGTCCACGCCGGCCAGTACGGAACCGGCCACTTCGGGCACCCGGCGGCGTAGCCCGTGCAGCTCGGTGAGAATGGCGGTGTCGGTATCCACCGGCGGTCTCCTTCACTCGATCGTCCGGGTGACTGGTCGCCGGCCCCGCTCGTTCGCAGACCGAGACTGGTGCACGGTCCAATCGACGGGATCAGGGCTGAAGTGACGTTGTGCTCCTGGCACGCTACCGCAAGCGATGTGGCTGTGCTGGCCCGTAACCATCGGCAATTGGACAACAACTGGTAGCTGATCGGCCATTGCGAACGATCTTCGGACTGGCTTCGAGTGTTTGGACCGTCACTGCGGTGTGGTCGCTCCGATCGCCGTACCGTAGGGGTGAGCTTGGGGTTCGTCGTGGACAGCGGGAGGTGGTCCAGTGGTCAGTCAGTGGGAGAACCTGGTGGTCGATGCCCACGACCCGGCCCGGCTGGCGCGGTGGTGGGCGGAGGCGCTCGGCTACCGGATAGTGCACGAGGCGCCGGACGAGGTGGAGATCCGCAAGTCGCCGGAGCAGCCTCCCGGGCTGCTCTTCGTGCCGGTGCCGGAGAGCAAACAGTTGAAGAACCGGATTCACCTCGACCTGCGACCGACCGACCAGGCGGCCGAGGTGGAGCGACTGGTCGACATGGGAGCCCGCCGGGTCGACCTGGATCAGGGCGACGTCTCCTGGATGGTGTTGGCCGACCCGGAGGGCAACGAGTTCTGCGTACTCAGCGGGCGGGGCTGAGTCGGCCGGCGGCCACAGTGGGTCGGCGTCGGTCGGCCAGCACCGGCCGCCCGTTGGCCGCCCGGTCGACCGCCGACCGCAGGAGCAGCAGAAAGGTACGTGCGTCGGGCCCGTCGCCGAACCCCAGCCAGCAGGATTCGGCGCGGCCGTGCGCGTGCCAGCGGGCGGTCACCAGCATCCCGTCCCCGGTGGGCGGGGCGAGAGTCAGGGCATTGAGCCTCGCCGAGCGGGCGTATCCGCGTGGCAGATCGTCGCCGGCGGTGACCAGATGCCGACCGAGCAGGATGTCGATCCGATGGTGGACCGCGCCCTGCGTCCGGAGGTGCGGCGACCCTGGTGCGGTCGATCTGGTGAGACAGCAGGCGCTGGCGCCGGCCAGCTCCCCCATGAGCTGGCCGGCGCAGTGCTCCTCGACGGCGTACCGCATCGGTCCGGTCACCTCGGTGCTGTGGACGAGCCGGCTGGTACGGGTCCACCCCTGGTCAGCCACGTCTGCGATTGTGAACCGGTAGCCGGCGCCGCGGGCCGTCGGCGTCAACATCGCGACACAATTCGGAAATCGGACCGAAACTGTCCCCCGGTCGAGTGACGTACTCCACCAGGCCACCGCCCGGTCCGGGTCGATAGGCTCCCGAGGTGAACCCGCCATCCGGCGATCCGACGGCCGGGACCATCGCCGACAGCCACCGCTGGGTGCCCGAGCCGGCGAAGGGCACCGGCTCCGGACGCAGCCCGTTCGAGCGTGACCGGGCCAGGGTGCTGCACAGCGCCGGATTCCGCCGGTTGGCCGCCAAGACGCAGGTGCACACCGCCGACTCCGGCGGTGCCGACGGGGTACCCCGTACCCGGCTCACCCACTCGCTCGAGGTCGCGCAGATCGGTCGCGAGATGGGTGCCCGGCTCGGCTGCGATCCGGACGTGGTGGACGTCGCCGGGCTGGCACACGACCTGGGTCATCCACCGTTCGGCCACAACGGCGAGCACGCGCTGGACGAGATCGCCGCCGACCACGGCGGATTCGAGGGCAACGCGCAGACCCTGCGGGTGGTCACCCGGCTGGAGGCCAAGGTGATCGGCCCACGGGGCGACTCGGCCGGGCTCAACCTCACCCGTGCCTCGCTCGACGCGACCTGCAAGTATCCGTGGCCCCGACGAGCAGGGCAGCGCAAGTTCGGGGTGTACGCCGACGACCTGCCGGTGTTCACCTGGCTGCGTGACGGGGCACCGCAGCCGGACCGGCGCTGCCTGGAGGCACAGGTCATGGACTGGGCCGACGACGTCGCCTACTCCGTGCACGACCTGGAGGACGGCATCCACGGCGGCTACATCGACCTCGCGGCCCTGTGCGCCGACCGTGACGAACAGGCCGCGCTCGCCGCCGACGTCGCCGAGGTCTACTCCACCGAGTCGGCGGACGACCTGGCCGGCACGCTCGCGGATCTGCTCGCGCATCCGGCGCTGCGTCCGCTCACCGGCTATGACGGCAGCCACCCCGCGCAGGCCGCGTTGAAGGGCATGACCAGCATGCTGACCGGCGCGTTCGTGTCGGCCGCGGTGTCGGCGACCCGGCAGCACGCCGGCCGGCTACCGGTCCGGCGGTACGCGGCGGACCTGGTGGTGCCGCGCGTGGTGCGGGCCCGGTGCGCCCTGCTCAAGGGTCTCGCCCTGCGGTACGTGATGCGCCGTCCCGGCGCGCAGGCCGGATACGCCCGACAGCGCGAGATCCTCGCCGAGTTGGTCGAGGCGTTGACGCTCCGGGCACCGACCGACCTGGACGCCGTCTTCGCCCCGTTGTGGAGGCAGGCGTCGGACGATCAGGGCCGGGCCAGGGTGATCATCGACCAGGTGGCCTCGTTGACCGATCCGGCGGCGGTCTCCTGGCATCGGCGACTCACCGGGTCGGCGGGTCGGCGGTCACCGAGCTGACCAGCGCGTCGCCGGCTGCCGGCGGCGCGGGATCGGCCAGGTTGGCGGAGGCGGCGGTCGCGGCGGCGGCGACACCGAGGAAGAACGTGCATCGGGCGTTCGACTCGGTGTACGGCCCGTCGTGCCTCCTGCAGCTGTACGTACTCGGCCAGCGTGATGCTCAACGTGTTCTCGGGCGAGCGGGTCGGATCCTCGGGCGTCGGTGGCACCCTCCTCGGCCATGGAGAGTAGCGCCCCGGTTCATCCTGACCGCCGCGGTCAGGCTCCCGGTCGAGGTCAGCCGCTGGTCGGTGGGCGGACCGCGACGAGGTCGGCGGCGAGCAGCGCCGACCACCAGTTCTCGACGTTGGACAGCGACCCGGAGATGATCCGGGGCTGCTCGCCCTCGGTCAGCAGGGTGAGCGCGGAACCGTCCGGCCAGGCCAGTACCCAGCCGGCGATGTGCGGCAGCTCCTCCTCGGGCGCCAACTCGGCGTCGCGGGTGCGGTAGAGGGCGCACAGGCGTGGGGCTCCGTCGAGGGCAACCACGTCCAGGTGGTCGATGGCGTTCGTCTCAGGCAGCAGCTGGGGCATGGGGGTGCCTCCTCCTTCGGGCTGGGTTTCCGGCAATGTAGACAAGACACAGTGAATCGTGAAGAAAGAGAAACAAGCCAGCGAACGGTTCACTAGGTGCGACACAGACAGTATTGCTGCGGTTACAGGTCAGGACAAGGTCTGTTCTGCGGCGAGGCGTGGAAAATGCGTATTGACAGAACACTGCCTGGTCAGGACGGGGTTCGGCGATCTTGACCGGCCTGGTCGACGGCCGGGCGTCCGGCCGGGCACCCGCACTGCCGGTGATCACGGTGGCAGGGCAGGATGTACCCGAAGGGGGTGGCGCCGCAGCATGGCTGGTCGGATTCGGGACGAGGACATCACTCTCGTACGGGAGCGGACGTCGATCGCCGACGTCATCTCGGACAGCGTCACGCTCAAGTCGGCCGGTGGCGGCAATCTGAAAGGGCTCTGCCCCTTCCACGACGAGAAGACCCCGTCGTTCACCGTCGCGCCCGGGCGCAACGTGTACTTCTGCCACGGCTGCGGCAAGGGCGGTGACGCGATCACCTTCCTGATGGAGGCGGAACACCTCACCTTCATCGAGTCGGTGGAGCGCCTCGCCGCCCGGGCCGGTCTCCAACTGCGCTACATCGAGGCCGGACCGGCACCGGTACGCCAGCAGACCGGCCAGCGGCAGCGGCTGATCGCGGCGCACGCCGCCGCGGTCGAGTTCTACGCCGGCCAGCTGACGACGCCGTCCGCCCGCCCGGCACGGGAGTTCCTCGCCAGTCGCGGCTTCGACCGGGCGGCGGCCCAGCGCTACGGATGCGGGTTCGCTCCTGACGCCTGGGACGAGCTCACCCGCCACCTGCGCCAACAGGGCTACACCACCCAGGAGCTGATCACCGCCGGGCTGGCCCGACAGGCCCGGTCCGGGTCGCTGATCGACCGGTTCCGACGTCGGCTGCTCTGGCCGATCCGCGAACTCAGCGGTGACGTCATCGGATTCGGCGCCCGCAAGCTGTTCGACGACGACGACGGCCCCAAGTACCTCAACACCCCGGAAACCCCGATCTACAAGAAGTCCCATGTCCTGTACGGCATCGATCAGGCCAAGCGGGAGATCGCCCGGCAGGGCCGGGCGGTGATCGTGGAGGGCTACACCGACGTGATGGCCTGTCACCTGGCGGGTGTGCCGACCGCGGTGGCGACCTGCGGCACCGCCTTCGGGCCCGATCACATCGGCGTGCTGCGGCGGCTGCTGATGGACACCGAGGCCGTCGCTGGCGAGATCATCTTCACCTTCGACGGCGACGCGGCCGGGCAGAAGGCCGCGCTGCGCGCCTTCGAGGAGGACCAGCGCTTCGTCGGACGTACCTTCATCGCGGTCAGCCCGGACAGCATGGATCCGTGCGAGCTCCGGCTGGCCAAGGGCGATCTAGCCGTACGCGATCTGGTCGCGCGCCGCGAGCCGCTCGTCGACTTCGCGTTGCGGCAGATGCTCAGCCGGTTCGACCTGGACACCGTGGACGGCCGGGTGGAGGCGATGCGCCGGGCCGCGCCGCTGGTGGCGAAGCTCAAGGACCGGGAGAAACGACCGGAGTACGTCCGTAAGCTCGCCGGTGACCTCGGCATGGAGATCGAGCCGGTGCAGCGCGCGGTACTCGCCGCCGGCGCCGCCCCGCCACGGTCCGCCGGCGGCAACCGGGCCGCGCCACCGCAGCCGGCGGCGCCCCGGCCGCCGGTCGAGCCGGACGACCCGCAGGTGCTGGTCGAACGTGAAGCGCTCAAACTGGGGCTGCAGGTGCCGGTGCTGGCCGGGCCGATGTTCGACACGCTCGGCCCGGAGGCCTATCTGCATCCGGTGCACAGCGCCGTCCGCGAGGCGATGGCGCAGGCCGGGGGGGTTGCGGTCGCGGTGACCGGTGCCGTCTGGATCGAGCAGGTCCGGGACAACTGTTCCGATCTGGCGGCCCGGGGACTGGTCGCCGAGTTGGCGGTGGAGCCGCTGCACGTCGACCGCGAGCCGGACCCGCACTACGTCTCGGTCACCCTGGCCCGGCTGCAGTGGGCGGCGGTCACCGCGCGGATCCGGGAGATCAAGTCCAAGGTGCAGCGGATCAACCCGGTGGCGAACAAGGACGAATACCTGACCCTGGCCGGGGAACTGTTCTCCCTGGAGCAGAACGCGCGGGCGCTGCGTGACCGAGCCGCAGGAGGGCTGTAGCCGTGTGGGGGTTGTTCCGGCGCGGGAACCGGTTGCCGGCGCAGGCGCGTCCGGCGTTGGAGCGTGACGAGCGGGTGCTGGCCTGGGCGTCGGCGGCGGCCGCAGCCGTGGTGGTCACCAACCGGGGCGTGTGGCTGCCGGGCCGGGCCGACCGGCTCGGCTGGCACCAGGTACACAAGGCCGTCTGGTCGGGCGAGGTGCTCACCATCACCGCCGCGGAGGTCGTGGCCCGGCACGAGCAGTACGCCGTGGTCGTCGATCTGCCGCCGATCTCGATCGAGCTGCCGGATCCGCAGGACGTGCCGAACCAGATCCGGGCCCGGGTGACCCGGTCGGTCGGCTTCACCCTGCACCAGCCGCTCGACGGTGGTGGATTCCTGATGGTCGGCCGACGGGTCGCCGGTGTCGACGGGCTGACCTGGACGGTCCGGTACGACCCTGACACCGACGTCGACGCCCCCGGGCTGGCCGAGTACACCGCCGAGTTCGTGGCGGCGACCCGGTCGAGCGTCGAACGGGCCGACTGACCGGTGGTGCCGGCGGCCCCGGTCAGCTCGCCGTGAAGACGTGATCGCTGGCCATCCGGGTGGCGCCGATCAGCCCGGCCTGGTCGCCGAGTTCGGACAGCACGATCAGCATGTCTCCGGTGGCCAGCGGCAGGGAGCTGCGGTAGACCACGCTGCGGATCTCGGCGAGCAGGGCGTGCCCCATGCCGGAGAGCCCGCCGCCGATCACCACCATCCCCGGGTTGAAGAAGCTCACCAGCCGGGCCAGCACCTGGCCGACCCGCCGGCCGCCGTCGCGGACCATCCCGATCGCGACAGGGTCGCCGCTGACAGCGGCCTGGGTGACGTCCAGCGCGGTCAGGGTGCCGATCCGGGCGAGCTGATCGGCGAGTTGGTCGGAGCGGCCGGCGCGGGCGGCGGCCAACGCGTCGCGGGTCAACGCCGCACCGCCGAAGTAGGCCTCCAGACAACCGACGTTGCCGCACAGACACTGCGGGCCGTTCTCGTCGACGGCTGTGTGGCCGATGTCGCCCGCACAGCCGTTGGCACCGCGGTAGACGTCACCGGCGACGACGATCCCGGCGCCGATGCCGACCCCGATCTTGATGAACAGGAAGTCCTCGAACGACCGGGCGATGCCGGCGTGTTTCTCCCCGAGCGCCATGATGTTGACGTCGTTGTCCACCAGCACCGGGCAGCCGAGTTCGGTGCTGAACATCTCGCGGACCGGAAAGCGGTGCCAGCCCGGCATGAACGGCGGCGAAACCGGCACGCCCTCGTGAAAGCTGACCGGTCCGGGGAGACCGATGCCGGCGCCGGTGAACCGGGCGGTGCCCGAGTCGGCGGCCAGCTTGGTGACCAGTTCCAGCGCCTGTGCGATCACCGCGGTCGGTCCCTGCCGCAGCTCGGTGCGCTGCGCGCGGCGGGCCACGACCTGCAGCTCGCCGTCGGTGAGCGCGACGTCGAGGGTGTTGACGCCGATGTCGACGCTGAGGAAGCGGGTGGCTGCGGCGATCCTGATGATCGATGAGGGGCGCCCGCCCCGGGAGGCGGCGGGGCCGGCGGTCTCGACCAGGCCGCGGCTGAGTAGCCGGTCGAGTTCGGTGGCCACCTTGGACCGGGAGAGGCCGACCGCGTCCCCGAGCTCGGCGCGGGATCGTGGGCCGTCGCGGAGCAGACGCAGGATCCGCGCCTGGTGTGCGTTCTCCGGCCACACTCCTAGCACGTTGTCATCGTCCTTTACCTGGAGCCGGCACGCGGAACAGTCCGACGTGGGGCCGGTGGACACGCGGGCGAGGCGAACCGGCGTGGGCAGGGACCGTGCGGGGCGTTGGCTCTACACGCTGACGCAGAGTTAATCGCCAGGATGGTAAACTTAGTGTATAGAGACGCAAACTTCAAGCTGTACAAGTCGTACTTTGTCTTCGATTTGACTAAAGTCGGTCGGGATCGACCCCTTCCACCTCCTCCAGCCGGGGTCGGGAAACTCGCTGGCTGCGGTGTCACCGCCTCGCGGTAGCGTCGTCAGGTGACTGAACGAGGCACCCGACCACTCATCCACGCACGAGGGCTGGTCAAGCGGTTCGGCGGGTTCACCGCGGTGGCCGGCATCGACGTCGATGTTCAACCGGGTGAGGCCTTTGGCTTCCTTGGGCCGAACGGTGCCGGCAAGAGCTCCACCATGCGGATGGTGGGCTGTGTCTCGCCGCCCAGCGACGGGACGCTGCGCATCCTCGGGATGGATCCGGGTCGGGACGGGCCGGCGATCCGGGCCCGCCTCGGTGTCTGTCCGCAGCTGGACAACCTTGATCAGGAGCTGACGGTACGCGAGAACCTCGTCACGTACGCCAGGTACTTCCGCATCCCACGGGCCGTCGCCCGGCGCCGCGCCGACGAGTTGCTGGACTTCGTGCAGCTACGGGAGCGGGCCGACAGCAAGGTCGAGCCGCTGTCCGGTGGGATGAAACGCCGGTTGACCATCGCCCGGGCGCTGGTCAACGAACCGGAGATCGTCCTGCTCGACGAGCCGACCACCGGGCTGGACCCGCAGGCTCGGCACCTGGTCTGGGAACGGCTGTTCCGACTCAAGCAGCGCGGGGTGACCCTGGTGCTGACCACCCACTACATGGACGAGGCCGAGCAGCTCTGTGACCGGCTGGTGGTGATGGACGGCGGACGCATCGTCGCGGAGGGCTCGCCCCGCGACCTCATCGGCCACTACTGCACCCGGGAAGTGGTCGAGTTGCGGTTTCCCACCGACGACCAGGCGGACTTCGCTGGCAAGCTGGCCGGTGTGGCCGACCGGACCGAGGTGCTGCCGGACCGGATCCTGGTCTACGCCGACGACGGTGACGCCGCGCTGAGTGAAGTGCACGCCAGAGGGCTCGACCCCGCCAGCACGCTCATCCGGCGCAGCACCCTCGAAGACGTCTTCCTGCACCTGACCGGCCGCACCCTCGTCGACTAGGACCGCCAGGCATGATCGTGCAGACCGACCGGCTGTCCCTGCGCCGCTTCACCCTCGAGGACCTGCCACTGTTGGTGGAGCTGGACAGCGACCCCGAGGTGATGCGCTACCTCACCGGGGGCAGACCTACCCCGGTCGAAACCGTACGCCGTGAGGTGCTGCCCGCCATCCTGCGGGACTACCTGCGCTTTCCCGAGTTCGGCAAGTGGGCCGCGATCGAGCGCCGCAGCGGGGCGTTCGTCGGCTGGCTCGCGCTGAAGCCGGCCGGCGGTGGCCGGGGCGGGCCGCTGCCGATCACCGAGGTCGAGCTCGGCTACCGGCTCCGCCGGGCGTACTGGGGGCGCGGGTACGCGTCGGAAGGAGCGCGTGCGCTGCTGCGGATGGCCTTCGCCCATCCGTCGGTCGACCGGGTGTTCGCCGAGACCATGGCGGTCAACATCGCGTCGCGACGGGTGATGGAGGCGGTCGGCCTGCGCCTGGTCCGCTCCTTCCACCTGCAGTGGGACGATCCGATCGACGGCGTCGAGCACGGCGAGGTCGAGTACGAACTACGTCGGGTCGACTGGGTGACCAGCCCGCTGGCCGACCGGTTGCCGTTGGCCCCGCCCGGCAGGCGCAACGCCACTGGTGCCGTCCCGCCACCACGGTGAAGCTGAGGGTGACCACCGAAGGCGTAGCGCAATCGCCGTCGCCACAGCGGCCGGCGTTGCAGCGGGTGCTGCTGCTGGCCACGGTCCATCATCTGGCGACCACCCCGGTCAGCCGGCTGGTGGAGATCCCCGCGATCCGCGCCCTGCTCGCCAACCCGCGACGCGGTTCGCTGGCGCGCAGTACAGTACCGACGGTTTTGTCGTACTCGGCCGGTAGAACTGCGACTGATCGTCGGCGCGGAGGAGGATCGGGATGTCGCTGACCGGCGCTGACCGGATCGGCCCGGCGCAGCCGGACGCCCCGGCGCGGGCACCCCGCGGTCTCGGGCCGGCGCTGAGCGTGCTGGAGTTCCACCTCACCGGCTACCGCCGTGCCTGGCGGTCCTCGGTGTTCTCGTCCTTCCTGCTGCCGCTGCTGATGGTGCTCAGCTTCGGCGTCGGCGTCGGCGCCTACGTCGACACCCGGATCGACGGATTCGGCTACCTCGACTGGATCGTCCCGGGCCTGATCGCCTCCACCGCCGTGCAGGTGGCGATCGGCGAGTCGTCCTGGCCGGTACTGGGCGGCTTCAGCTGGCACAAGATCTACTTTTCGCAGGTGGCCGCGCCACTGCGCATCGGTGACATCGTCGGCGGGCTGCTCGGGTTCGTCCTGTTGCGCACGGTGACCAGCGTCCTGGCGTTTCTGCTGGTCGCCACGACCTTCGGCGCGCTGCACTCGGGCTGGTCGGTGCTGACCCTGCCGGCGGTGCTGTTGCTCGCCGCCTCGGTGGCGCTGCCGGTGATAGCCTTCTCCGCCACTGTCACCAGCGACGGCTACCTCGCGATACTGTTCCGCTTCGCGGTGATCCCGATGACCCTCTTCGCGGGCGTGTTCTTCCCGGTGGAGTCACTCCCGGCGGTGGTGCGCCCGCTGGCGTACCTGTCCCCGCTGTGGCACGGCGTCGACTTGTGCCGGGCAGCGGTCCTCGGCGTCCAGCCCGTCTGGTCCGTCCCGGGTCATCTGGCCTATCTGGCGTTCTGGGCGGGTGCCGGATGGTGGCTGGCGACCCGCCAGTTCCGCAAGCGCCTCATTCACTAGCGGGATGTCGAGTCCCGCCGGCCGGATGTCGAGTCGGCCGACCGGTCGGGCACGCGTCGCAAGGAGACAACATGGTCACCCTCGTCCTGCCCCGGCTGCTCGGGGTCGGTGCGTCCGCTCGGCGGGCGGTCTCGGTGATGGAGCGCAACGCGGCGGCGCTGAAGTCCGCCTACTGGTTGGTGCTGGTCTCCGGGCTGTTGGAGCCGCTGCTCTACCTGCTGTCGATCGGGGTCGGCGTCGGCCGGTTGATCGGTGACATCACGCTACCGGGCAGCGGACGGGCGGTCGAGTACGCCGCGTTCGTCGCGCCGGCGATGCTGGCCGCGTCGGCGATGTCCGGCGCGCTGTCCGAGACGACCTTCAACTTCTACGGCAAGATGAAGTTCGTCAAGCTCTACGACGGGATCCTGGCGACTCCGGTGCGGCCGACCGAGTTGGCCTTCGGCGAGTTGGGCTGGGCGATGGCCCGGGGCAGCATCTACTCGGCGACCTTTCTGGTGGTGATGGTCGCGATGGGGCTGACCACGACGCCACGGGCGTTGCTGGCGTTCCCCGCCGCGGTGCTGGTCGGGTTCGCCTTCGGCGGACTGGGCATGGCGTTGTCCACGTACATGCGGAGCTGGCAGGACTTCGACCTGATGGGCTCGGCCCAGTTCGCGGTCTTCCTGTTCTCCGGCACGTTCGTGCCGGCGCAGTCGTACCCGGTGGTGCTGCGGTGGCTGGTCGAGACGACCCCGCTGTACCGGGCGGTCGACCTGATCCGAGCCATCACCATCGACACGGTCGGCTGGCTGCAGTTGCTCGACGTCGGCTACCTGGTCGGGGTGACGCTGATCGGATTGTCGATCGCCGGCCGTCGGGTCGGCCGATTGCTCTGCGAGTAGCCGTCGCGGCATCATCGCTCGACCGCCGTCGCTCCCTTCTGCGACAGACGTCGATCAACTGCGTTGACCAGGTCATACTTCTGGCTCACCGAGGACAAAGTCATCGGCGGTTCATCAGAAAGTTTGGTTCGTCGGGGTCTTTCTTTCCGCTGGTCTCTGGGGTTACTGTCTGCCCCAGACGTAACACCAGCGACACAGTGCCGTAAACGCCGAGTCGCTATCAGGGTCCACCGGACCCGGGCTGCCGCGCCAGGGGCGTGGCGACGGCAGCTGCGGTCCGGGTCGGCGTCGCCAACCGTGATGCCGACCCGGACCGCCACCCCCCAACCGTCCGCCCCGGGGTCACACGTTTCGGCGGCGCGCGGCTCCGTAAGCCCGACCCTCCTCACTCGTCATCCGGCGGCTCTGCGAGCCGCCCTAGAAAGGTGGACAAGAATGGACGAGGTGCTACGCCGCAACGGTGAGCTCACCGCCCCCAACCCCGCACTCACCCGCCGCAAGATCCTGGCCGCCTCGGCCGGTGCGGCGGCGGTACTCGGTGCGGCCGGCCTGCCCGTGCTGCAGACCAACCGCCCGGCCCGGGCCGCCGGTGGCTGGTCCGTCAATCCGCTGATCCCTGAGCAGAACCGGGGCATCATCCTGTTCTCGGTGCGCGACCGGATCGGCGCCGCGCCGGACGACAGCGGCGTGCCCTACGGCTTCGAACGGGTTCTCGCCCGACTGGCCGAGATGGGCTACAAGGAGATCGAGTTCGCCGGCTACAACCAGCACACCTCGATCCTCGGCCGGCAGATCACGCCTACCGAGATCCGCAAGATCCTGGACGACAACGGACTGGTCGCCAACGGCTGCCACGTGTCGATCCGGGCGGACACCTTCCAGGAGCAGCTGGACATCGCCGAGGAACTCGGCATGAAGAACATCGGCACCGGCAGTGACCCGACCCGCAGCGACTACCAGGCGGACTGGGACGAGGCCGCGGAGGTGTGGAACGAGCTCGGCCGGCAGGCCAAGGAACGCAAGATGCGGCTCTACACCCACAACCACGACGCCGCGTACAACTTCCTGCTCGACGCCGGTCCGCTGGACGAGCAGGGGCGACCGACCCGGTCGTCCGGCACCCGCAAGCTCGAGTACTTCATGGCCAAGACTGAGGCCCAGTACGTCTACTTCGAGATGGACATCTACTGGGGCTACGTCGCCCGGCACAAGCACCACACGTTCACGAACTCGGCTGGCCATCAGCGGACCCGTGTCTTCGACCCGCTGTTGACCGTGGCCCGGCGCCCGCGCCGGTTCCCGCTGTTCCACGCCAAGGACGGCAACAAGAACCTGGACCTGTCCAACGGCTACGAGATGGTGCCGATGGGCGACGGCGACATCAACTTCCAGCAGTTCTTCCAGACCATCGGCCACTACGACTTCCACCACGCCAACTGGGAGCAGGACACCGCTCCCGGTGGCTCGGCGAACCCCAGCCAGTCGCTGGCGTTCGCGGAGCGGAGCTACCAGCACATGGCGGACCTGAGCGTCTACAGCCAGACCGCCGAGTAATCCAGCGGTCGCCTGGGTGTACCGCTCAGGCGACCGCGAACTGTCCGCGGTGCTCCGGCACCGGCGCGAGGTGATCCGGTCGCCGCCGTATCCGGCGGCGACCGGGCCGCTCTTGCGGCTGCACCCTGCTGGCCAGGTATTTGTCGGCTCTATCAACAACTTCTGTCACGATCAAAAAAAGTTTTGTTCCGAGCGATCAAAGCTCTGGACACAGGGGTTGGAAGACTCCTAGTGTTTCGGACATGACACGCCGAGGTTGCGTCGGCGTCAACCCACTGTCGGAGGTGGACCCATGCGTACGGCGGATCCCCTGCACCTCCAGTTGTTGCGCCTGCTGCGCGACAACGGCCCGGTCTCCCGTGCCGAGCTAGCCGACCGGCTGGAGATTTCCCGCCCTCGCCTGCTGTCCGAGCTGGAACGGCTGGTCGCCGCCGGGTTCGTCACCGAGGCGGGGATGGCCGCCTCGCGCGGCGGTCGTCGTTCGACCCTGGTCGAGCTCAACCCCAACCTGCGGTTCGCCGCGGTCGACCTCGGCGCCAGCTCGGTGGACGTGGAGATCACCGACGGCCGGCTCGAGCCGGTGGCCGCCTACACCGAGCCCGCCGACATCCGGCAGGGCCCGAAGGTGATCCTGCACCGGATCAACGAACTGCTCACCAAGGCCCGGGTCGAAGGTGTCCACGACCGTCTCGACGCGATCGGCATCGGGGTCCCCGGGCCGGTCAGTTACCGCGACGGCGTACCGGTCTCCCCGCCGATCATGCCGGGCTGGGACCGCTTCCCGGTCCGGGAGCTGCTCACCCGCGAGCACGGCTGCCCGGCGGTGGTGGACAACGACGTGAACATCATGGCGATCGGCGAGCGGCACGGCGGCGTCGCCCACTCGGTCGACGATTTTCTCTTCGTCAAGCTCGGCACCGGTGTCGGCTGCGGCATCTACCTCTCCGGTGAGGTCTACCGGGGCATCGACGGCTGCGCCGGCGACATCGGCCACATCCAGGTCGACCCGCAGGGTCCGATGTGCTCCTGCGGCAACGTCGGCTGCCTGGAGGCGCTGTTCAGCGGCGCGGCCTTGGTCAAGGAAGCCGCCGCCGCCGCCCGAGCCGGCACCTCACCGGCGTTGTCAGAACGGCTCGGCCAACGCGCTGAACTCACCGCTCGGGACGTAGCCGAGTGCGCCATGGAGGGCGACGTGACCTGTATCCGGTTGATCCGCGACGGTGGGCGGCGCCTCGGTGGCGTGCTCGCCGGCCTGGTCAGCTTCGCGAATCCGTCGATGATCGTCATCGGTGGCGGGCTGGCCAACCTCGGGCACATCCTGCTCGCCGAGATCCGTAGCGTGGTGTACCGCCGGTCGCTGCCGCTGGCCACCGGCAACCTGCCGGTCGTGCTCTCCGAGCTCGGCTCCCGCGCCGGGGTCACCGGTGCCGCGGTGCTCGCCAGCGACGTCGCCTTCGAGCAGGCGTCATGAGCGCCGTCGAACCGGCCGGTGCGCAGCCGGCCAAGACCGACACCGAAACCGCCTCCACCCCGGCCGACCAGGCCTCCACCCCGGCCGACCAGGCCTCCGCGCCAGCGGAAACCGGCGGCGACGTGGTGCTGCGGCTGACCGACGTGGTGAAGACCTTCCCCGGGGTACGCGCCCTCGACGGGGTGCAGCTGGAGGTCCGGGCGGGCGAGGTGCACTGCCTGCTCGGCCAGAACGGTGCCGGCAAGTCGACTCTGATCAAGGTACTGGCCGGGGTGCACCGCCCCGACTCCGGCCGGGTCGATTGGCAGGGCCACCAGGTCCGGTTCGCCAACCCGCAGGCGGCCATGAGGGCCGGCATCGCCACCATCTACCAGGAGCTCGATCTGGTCGACGACCTCTCGGTCGCCGAGAACGCCTTCCTGGGCCACGAGCCGCGTACCGTCGGATTCGTCCGCCGCGGCCAGATGGCCCGGCTGACCCGCGACATCCTCGGCCGGCTCGGTCACGGCGAGCTCCGACCCCGTGGGCTGGTCAGGTCCCTGCCAGCGGCCGGCAAGCAGGTGGTCAGCATGGCACGGGCGCTGTCCCACGAGGCCAAGCTGATCATCATGGACGAGCCGAGCGCGGTGCTCGCCCACGACGAGGTCGACAATCTGTTCCGGATCATCCGGGAGCTCACCGCCCAGGGGATCGCGGTCATCTACATCTCGCACCGGCTGGAGGAGATCCGCGAGATCGGTGACCGGGTCACCGTGCTCAAGGACGGCCGGACGACGGCGCAGAACCTGCCGGCGCAGACCACCCCGACCCGCGAGCTGGTCAGTCGGATGACCGGCCGGTCCATCGAGTACGTCTTCCCGCAGCGCGAGACCAACACCCACGGCGAGGAACTGCTGGACGTTTCCGGGCTCAGCCGTGACGGGGAGTTCGACGACGTCTCGCTGAACGTGCGGCGGGGCGAGATCGTCGGCATCGCCGGCCTGGTCGGCTCCGGCCGTTCCGAGCTGCTGGAGACGATCTTCGGTGCCCGTACCGCATCGGCCGGCACGGTCCGGATGGCCGGCAAGGCGGTCCGGCCCGGCAGCGTCGGTGCCGCCGTACGGGCCGGCATGGGCATGGCCCCCGAGGAGCGCAAGAGCCAGGCGCTGCTGCTGGGTGAACCGATCTTCCGCAACATGACCCTGGCGACCTTCAGCCAGCTGTCCCGGGCCGGGTTCACCGACTCCGGCCGGGAGGCGGCCGAGGCCGAGCGGGTCGCCGACTCGCTGGAGCTGCGCCCACGGGGCGTGCACCGGCCGGTCCGCCAACTCTCCGGGGGCAACCAGCAGAAGGTGGTCGTCGGTCGGTGGCTGCTCGGTGACACCCGGCTGCTGCTGCTCGACGAACCTACCCGGGGCGTGGACGTCGGCGCCCGCGCAGAACTCTACCAGGTCATTCATGACCTCGCTGCCCAGGGCGTGGGGGTCCTGCTGGTCTCCAGCGAGGTTCCCGAGGTACTGGGATTGGCCGATCGGGTGCTGGTGATGCGCGAAGGCAGCGTGATCCATGAGGCCCCGGCCAGCCAGATCGATGAGGAAACCGTGCTCGACCTCGTCATGGCGGGGTCGTTGATGGAAGGTGCCGCGGCGTGACCGGGCGACCCGACCAGCTGGTCAGCGGCCAGCCGGTGAGCGAAGGAGTAGGACTGTGACCGCGGACGAGGCCACGGCAACCGTACCCGGCAAGGAGAAGCCGCCAGCGTCGCCGGCGTCCGGCGCCGGTGAACCACCCCGGCAGAGCTGGTGGCGGTCAGACGCCAGCGAGTACGCCCGACGCAACCTCTGGCTGGTCGGAGTCCTCGTCGCACTGATCATCATCGGCGCGGTCACCCGCCCCGACCTCTACAGCGACCCGAACTGGGTCCGCAACAACATCTTCACGATCCTGCAGCAGGCGTCCGCCATCGGCGTGGTCACCGTTGGGATGACCTTCGTCATCATCGCCGGCGGCATCGACCTGTCGGTCGGCGCGATCATGGCGTTGGCCGGGGTGTGGGCCACCACCCTGGCCACCCAGAGTTACGGACCCGGCGGCATGATCTTCACCGCGGTGTTCGTCGGGCTCTGCGTCGGCCTGGTCAATGGCGTGCTCATCTCCTACGGGCGGCTGGTGGCGTTCATCGCCACCCTCGCGATGATGGTGGCGGCCCGCGGTCTCGCCGCGCTCATCTCCGGTAAGCAGACCCAGGTCTCCACCTCCACGGTGATCAACGGAATGGCCACCGAGCGCATCCTCGGGATTCCGTTGCTGGTGATCATCCTCGCCGGGGTGGTGGCCGCTGGCTGGGTGCTACTCAACCGCACCACCTTCGGCCGGCGGACGGTCGCCATCGGCGGCAACGCCGAAGCGGCCCGGCTCGCCGGTATCAACGTCCGCCTGCACACCCTGATGATCTACGGGTTGTCCGGACTCTGCTGCGGTATCGGGGCGATCATGCTGACCGCCCAGGCGAACTCGGCCCAGGCCGCGATGGCCAACATGTACGAACTCGACGCGATCGCCGCGGCGATCATCGGCGGCACGCTGCTCACCGGTGGCCGCGGCACGATCATCGGCGCCCTGTTCGGGGTGCTGGTCTTCTCCACCATCACCAACCTGTTCGCCATCAACGGACTCTCCACCGAATCCCAGAACATGATCAAAGGCGGGATCATCGTGGCGGCCGTTCTCATCCAGCAGTTCCGGTTCAACTCCCTCAGCCAGTTGCTCACCCGAAGGACGACCTGACCCTTCCGGGCCCGGCTGATCCCACCACCCACCGTCCCAGGTGGCCGTCGACTCCGACGGTCGCCAGGAACAGCACACCCAGATAACCCCTCACCTTCCGATCCAGGAGGTCGTCATGACCGCTCTTTCCCGCCGGGCCCTGTTCGGTGCCCGCGGCGCCGCCGTCGACACGTCGCGTCGTCGGCTGCTCATCGGCGGGCGCCGCCGTCGGCGCCGGGGTGCTGCTGTCCGCGTGCACCAGCAACGAGGCCGCACCGGCCAACACCCAGACCCAGGCAGCCAACCAGGGCAACCCCAACTCGGAGTCCGGTGAGACCGTCACCATCGGCTTCTCCGCTCCGGCGGCCGACCACGGCTGGCTCGCGGCGATCACCAACAACGCCCGCGCCCAGGCCGAGGCCTACTCCGACGTGGAGTTCCTCACGGTCGAGGCCGGCGCCGACGCCGCCGCCCAGCGGGCCGCCCTGGACACGCTCATCTCGCAGGGCCCGGACGTCATCGTGATGCTGCCGCACGACGGTGCCGAGTTGACCGCCAGCGGCCTGCAGGCCATGGAGGCCGGCATCCCGGTGATCAACCTGGACCGGGCGTTCACCCAGGCGCTGGCGTACCGCACCCAGATCAAGGGCGACAACTACGGCATGGGCGTGTCGGCCGGCAACTGGATCGCCGCGCAGATGCAGGCCAAGGGCGTCGCGAACCCGGTCATCGCGGAGATCGCCGGCATCGACGCCCTGGAACTCACGCAGGAGCGCTCCGCCGGCTTCAAGGCCGCGCTGGAGGTGCACGGCTTCACCGTCGCCAACCGTCGTGCCGCCGAGTTCACCGCGGACTCCGGCCAGCGCGAAGCAGCGAACCTGCTGCAGGCCCTGCCGCAGATCGACGCCCTGTGGAACCACGACGACGACCAGGGCATCGGGGTGCTGGCCGCGGTCAGCCAGGCCAACCGTTCCGAGTTCATCATGGTCGGGGGTGCCGGCTCACGGGCCGCGATCGAGGCGATCGCCGCCGACGACAGCGTGCTGAAGGCAACCGTCACCTACAGCCCGTCGATGGCCTCCTCGGCGATCTCGCTGGCCCGCCTGCTCGGCCAGGGCAAGGGCATGTCCGACCTGGTCGAGCTGGAGGTGCCCAAGGAGATCATCCTGGCCTCGGAGACCATCACCAAGGAAAACGCGAGCGAGTACCTGCCGCTCGGTTTCTGACCCGCACGGGGAGGCTTACCTTGTCCGCTCTAGACAACGAACTGCGGGTCGGCATGGTCGGCTACGCGTTCATGGGTGCCGCGCACTCGCAGGCGTGGCGCACGGTGAACCGCGTGTACGACCTGCCGCTGCGGGTCCGGATGGCCAGCGTGTGCGGCCGCGACGAGTCGCAGGTGGCGCAGGCCGCCGACCGGCTCGGCTGGGAGTCGCACACCACCGACTGGCGTGAACTGGTCGCCCGGGCCGACGTCGACGTGATCGACATCTGCACACCGGGGGAATCGCACGCTGAGATCGCCATCGCGGCACTCGCCGCCGGCAAGCACGTACTGTGCGAGAAGCCACTTGCCAACACCGTGGCCGAGGCACAGCAGATGGCGCAGGCCGCGCAGGCCGCCCGGGCCGGCGGCGTCCGGTCGATGTGCGGGTTCAACTACCGGCGGGTGCCGGCGGTGACGCTGATGCGTCAGCTCGTCGCCGACGGCCGGATCGGGACGATCCGCCACGTGCGTGCGGTGTACCTGCAGGACTGGATCGTCGACCCGGACTTTCCACTGGTCTGGCGATTGCAGAAGGACAAGGCGGGGTCCGGTGCGTTGGGCGACATCGGTGCGCACATCATCGACGCCACCCAGTTCGTCACCGGGCAGCGGATCACCCGGGTGAGCGGGCTGACCGAGACGTTCGTCAAGCGGCGGCCGCTGCCGGCCGGGTCCAGCGGGTTGACCGCTTCGGCCGGTGGCGACACCGTCGACGGCGCCGGGCCGCCCACCGGCCCGGTCACCGTCGACGACGCTGCGCTGTTCATGGCCCGGCTCGACGGCGGGGCGGTCGCCAGCTACGAGGCGACCCGGTTCGCCACTGGGCGCAAGAACGGGTTGCGGATCGAGATCAACGGCTCGCTCGGGTCGGTCGCGTTCGACTTCGAGCGAATGAACGAGCTGGAGTTCTACGACGCTACCCGTCCCGGCGCGGAGCAGGGTTTCAACCGGATCATCGTGACCGAACCGGAGCACCCGTACCTGTCTGCCTGGTGGCCACCCGGTCACGGCATCGGGTACGAGCACTCCTTCACCCACCAGGCCCGCGACTTCGTCGCGGCGGTCGCGGCCGGGGACGACCCGGCACCGTCCTTCGCCGACGCCCTCCAGGTCCAGCAGGTGCTGGAAGCGGTGGAGCGGTCGGCCGAGCTCGGCGAGTGGATCACCGTGGAATCGGCTCTCGCCACGGCCACCGGCTGAGTGTGTCGACGGCCGTCGAGGCGGCCGGCACCTGAAGACTCCTCGTCCCGTGGGCGAGGATCCCCCGGCGCGGTTGCGCCCCGCGCCGGGGGATCCGCGGGTACGAGGTCGGTCCGTCCGGCGGGACCGGATCGGGATTCCCCGGTCACGCCGGACGGCCAGCACGGCGTACGGAAGAACTCTGGCGGACGTGGCACCGCGCCAGGGGTGAGGCACCAACCGTAACTGTCCGTCCACAACGGAAACAGTGCCCTACGGTGAGGCTCCGGCCTCCCGAACCCCCGGAGGAACGACCCATGAGAACATCCACCCGGCGATGGCTTTCCATCGCCGCGGGCGCGGCGCTCGTCGCACCCATGATCGCCACCGCGCCAGCGGTCGCACACGATGGACACGAGCACCACGACGACTACCAGGTGCTGGTCTTCACCCACAGCGAAGAGGCGGCCCAGCCGTCGACCGCCAAGGGCGTCAACGCCATCCGTACCCTCGGCAAGAACAACGGCTTCACAATCGACGTGTCCCGCAACGGGACCACCTTCACCAGTGCGAACCTCGCCAACTACGCGGCAGTGGTGTTCATCAACAACACCGGTGACGTGCTCGACGACGCGCAGCAGGAAGCGTTCGAGGACTACATCAAGGCCGGTGGCGGGTACCTCGGCGTGCACCTCGCGGTGGACGCCGAGCCGGACTGGGCCTTCTACCGCGACCTGGTCGGCACCACCTCGACCGGCACCACCGCCAACGGTGCTGGCGTCATCGACGCCGCTGACCGCTACCACCCGTCCACCGCGACGATGCCCCGCGAAGTGATCGTGGAGGACGAGTACCTCAACTACACCGGCAACGTCCGGGGCGTGCAGCACGTGCTGGCCAGCGTCGATCCGACGTCGCTGGACGGTAGCAGCATGGGCACCGACCACCCGATCTCCTGGTGCCAGGACTACCAGGGCGGCCGGTCCTGGTACACCGGCCTCGGTGCGTCGGCGGATACCTTCGCCATCGGGGCGGTTCGCAAGCACCTGCTCGGTGGCATCGAATGGGCTGCGGGCATCGCCGAGGGCGACTGCGGCGCGACCGTCGAGTCCAACTACGAGCGGGTCGTGCTCAACGACCAGCCCGGTGAGCCGATGACCCTCGCGGTGCTGCCCGACGGACGGGTGCTGCACAACACCCGCTCGGGGGAGATCCGCCTGTACGACCCGTCGTCGGGGGCCAGCCCGGTCATCAACAACCTGGACGTCTACCAGCACGACGAAGACGGCCTGCAGTCGGTGACCCTGGACCCCAACTTCGCCGAGAACAAGTGGGTCTACCTCTACTACGCGCCGCCGCTGAACACCCCGGTCGACGACCCGGCCACCCAGGGCGTCAACGAAGGTGACGCGCCGGCCAACAGCGACGACCCGAGCGTGTGGGAGGCCTTCAAGGGCCACAACCTGCTGTCCCGGGTCAAGTTCGTCGAGGAGCCGACTCCGCACCTGGACATGTCGACGGAGCAGGAGATCCTCACGGTCGACGTCGACCGCGGTGCCTGCTGCCACGTCGCCGGTGAGGTCAAGTTCGACGGCAAGGGCCTGCTCTACCTGGTCACCGGTGACGACACCAACGCCAGCGGCTCGGACGGCTACACCCCGATCAACCGGTCGGCGACCCGGGGTCCGGCGTACGACGCCGCCCGGTCAGCGGCCAACACCAACGACCTGCGCGGCAAGGTGCTGCGGATCCGGGTCAAGGACGACGGTAGCTACAGCATCCCGGCCGGCAACCTGTTCCGGGAGTCGGCGGACGTCGATGACAAGACCCGTCCGGAGATCTTCCTGATGGGCCTGCGGAACCCCTTCCGGTTCGACGTCGACGACCGTGGCTTCGTCTACATCGGCGACTACTCGCCGGACTCGCGTAACCCGGACCCGCAGCGGGGCCCGGAGGGCACCGGCCGGTGGTTCGCGACCAAGACCGCAGGCAACTACGGCTGGCCGTACTGCTACTCGCCGACCCTGCCGTACATCGACTACGACTTCGAGACGGGGACCTCGGGCGAGCCGTTCAACTGTGCTGCGCCGATCAACGACTCGCCGCGCAACACCGGTCTCAGCCTGCTGCCACCGGTGGAGCAGCCGCAGTTCTGGTACACCTTCAACGCCACCACCACCTGCCGGGACGCCTACCTGGTCGACCCGGCCGGCACCTGTGACTTCCAGTGGCCGACGATCGGCACCGGCGGCGTCGGTCCGATGGGTGGCCCGATCTACTCCTACGACGAGTCGCTGGAATCGGACTACAAGCTGCCGGAGTACTACAACGACGCCGTCTTCTTCGGCGAGTTCAGCCGGGACCGGATGTTCACCATGCGGACCAACGGCAGCGGCAAGTTCTTCGGTGTCGAGCAGTTCCTGCCCAGCACGTTCACCTTCGACAACCCGATGGACATGGAGATCGGACCGGACGGCACCCTCTACGTGCTGGACTATGGTGACGGCTTCTTCCGGGCCAACCCGGACGCGTCGCTCTACCAGATCCGCTACGTCAAGGGCACCCGTGGCCCGGTCGCCGAACTCGACGCGAGCCCGACGTCCGGGCAGGCACCGCTGAACGTGCAGTTCTCCAGCGAAGGCTCGTTGAGCCCCGAGATCGGTGAGACGATCAGCATCGCCTGGGACTTCGACGGAGACGGCACCACAGACTCCACCGAGGCCAACCCGTCGCACACCTACACCAGCAACGGCGTGTACTACGCCCAGCTGACGGTGAGCGATTCGACGGGCAAGCAGGCGACGCTCAGCCGCACCATCACGGTCGGCAACACCGCTCCCACGGTGGAGGTCACCACACCGGTGTCCGGTTCCTTCTTCAACTGGGGTGACGTGGTGCCGTACGCGGTGACCGTCACTGACCCCGAGGACGGTGCCATCGACTGCAGCCGGGTGGAGGTCTCCTTCGTGCTCGGCCACGACGAGCACGGTCACCCGCAGACCACCACCACGGGCTGCACCGGTGACCTGCCGACGCCGGCCGACGGTGCCGACCACGCTGGTAGCTACCTGTTCGGCGGAATCAGCGCCAGGTACACCGACCTGGGCGGCGGCGGCCAGCCGGCACTGACCACGGTCGGCCAGGCCACCATCCAGGTCTACCAGCAGCAGGCCGAGTACGCCCAGATCAAGCAGGGCGTCGAGACCTCCAACACCACCGACACCGACGGTGGCCTGCACGTGTCCAGCATCGACGGCGACGACTACATCGCCTTCGATCCGATCAACCTCGACGGGATCGAGTCGCTGACCCTGCGGCACAGCCGCGGCTCCTCGTCGACCGTGGGTAACCCCCAGGCGGTCGTCGAGGTGCGGGTCGACGCGCCGGACGGTCCGTTGGTGGCCAGCAGCACGCTGAACGCCACCACCGGCTCGCGTGACTGGACCAGTCACGACGTCGCGATCGACCACCCGGCCGGGACGCACCAGCTCTACCTGGTGTTCCGGACGGTGGACGGCGGCCCCGACAGCAACCTGGTCTTCCTCAACTGGGTGCAGTTCAACCCGGCGAGCTGACCGGTCCGTGGGCCGGTGGCCGCCAGGTCACCGGCCCACGGGCAACGATCCGGTAGCCGGCCGGGGACGGGCACACCACCCGTCCCCGGCCGGGGACCGACCAGCAGGACCGCGGCCGGCGCGAGCCGGCCGGGGACAACTGAATGCGGGGGAGGCAGGGCCGAACGCCGAACGTCCCTGCCTGCCACAGCCCCGTCCGTCCGGTCGACCGGGCCCGGCGGCGGCGTCGTTGACGCCGACTTCGGCGCCGTCGGCGGTGGTGCCACCCTGGCGCGCCCGGACGGACGGGGCCCAACCAGATCGGCAGGACCAGCACACCCACAGCAGTACGAGCCGCCAGCGGCGGGCTTGGAGGCGCAGATGCGTACCGGAATCTGGCTGATTGGCGCTCGTGGCTCAGTCGCGGTCACCAGCATCGTCGGGGCGTTGGCGCTACGCGCCGGCCTGGCCGATCCCACCGGCTGCGTGACGGAGCTTCCCGCCCTGCGCGGACCGGCGCTTCCCGGCTTCACGGACCTGGTGTTCGGCGGTCACGACGTCGCGGTGACCCCGTTGGTCAAGAAGGCCGACGCGTTGGCCAGCGCCGGGGTCGTCCCGGGCCGGCTGGGCACCGCGTTGCACGCCGAACTGGCCGGCATCGAGTCCCAGGTCCGGCCGTTGCCCGCGCTGGCCACGCAGGCCGAGACCGCAGCGGCCATCACCGCCGACCTGGTCGCCTTCCGGCAGCGGCACCACCTGGACCGGGTGGTGGTGGTCAACGTCTCCACCACCGAACCGGCACCGCCGCCGCACCCGGCGCACCTCAGCCTCGCCGCGCTCACCGCCGCGCTCGGCGGGGAGACGCCGGTGCTGCCGCCGAGCGCCGTCGCCGCGTACGCGGCGCTGCACGCCGGCTGCGCCTACGTCGACTTCACCCCGTCGGTCGGGGCCCGACTGCCGGCCCTCGACGAGCTCGCCCGCCAGAACCGGGCGCCGTACGCCGGACACGACAGCAAGACCGGTGAGACGTTGGTGAAAGCGGTGCTGGCCCCGATGTTCGCGCTGCGCAACCTGCAGGTACGCAGCTGGTCGGGGAGCAACCTGCTCGGCGGTGGAGACGGGGCCAATCTGGCCGAGCCGGCGGCCAACGCGGCCAAGGCGGCCAGCAAACAGCGGGTGCTCGCCGAGATCCTCGGCTATCAGCCGCAGGGACACACCCGCATCGAGTACGTCGACGACATCGGGGACTTCAAGACCGCCTGGGATCTGATCACCTTCGCAGGCTTTCTTGGCACCGGGATGCGGATGGAGTTCACCTGGCACGGCTGTGACTCGGCGTTGGCCGCCCCGCTGGTGCTGGACCTGGCGCGGCTGACCGCCGCCGCGCACCAGGCCGGCCGCAGTGGTCCGCTGCCCGAGCTGGCCTTCTTCTTCAAGGACCCGATCGGCGACGGACCACATGCCCTCGGTGACCAGTGGCATGTCCTGGTCGACTTCGTCGCAGACCTGCACCGCCAGGCAGCCGACGGCGCGGCCGACTGATGGCCGGCTTCTGGCGCGACCTCGCCGAACTGGTCCGGGCACCAGCGGCCCTGTCCGTGCCGGGTGACGTGGTGGTCGGTGCCGCCGCGGCCGGTGGGCTCGGTCCGCGTACCGTCGGCCTCGCCGGTGCCTCCGTCTGCCTCTACTGGGCCGGGATGGCCGCCAACGACTGGGCCGACCGGGATCTTGACGCGGTCGAGCGCCCGCAGCGGCCCATCCCGTCCGGCCGGGTCACCCCGGGCACCGCGCTCACGGTCGCGGCCGGACTCACCACCGTCAGCCTCGCGCTCACCGCCGCGGCCGGCGGCCGGCGGGCGCTCGCCGTCGGAGTGCCGCTGACCGCGGCGGTGTGGGCGTACGACCTGTGGGCCAAGAACACCGCCGCCGGCCCGGCGGTGATGGCCACCTGCCGTGGCCTCGACGTGCTGCTCGGCGCGGCCGGAGCCGGTCGGGTACGCCCGGCGCTGCCCGCCGCGCTCGCCGTCGCCGCGCACACCTACACCGTCACCGAGCTGTCCCGCAGCGAGGTCAGCGGCGCCGACCCCCGGCTGCCGGCCGCCACCCTGGCCGGCACCGCGGCCATCGCCCTGGCCAGCGCGGCACCGGCGATCCGTCGGTCCGCGCCCGGCACCCCGGGCGCCGGCCCGGGCCACTGGTGGCGGGCGGCGGTCGCCACCGGACTGGCCGGCTGGTACGCGGCCCGCTACGGTGCCGCGCAGACCGCCGTGATCCACGACCCGGCGCCCGAGCAGGTCCGCGCGGCCGTCGGCGCCGGCATCGTCGGGCTGCCCGCCCTACAGGGCGCCCTCACCGCTCGGGCCGCCGCGACACCGGGCCCGCTGGCCACCGTCGTCGGGCTGGCCGTCTCGGTCGCCGCGCCGATCGGTCGCCGACTCGCTCGCAGAATCTCCCCGACATGAGCGGCGACGAGGTGCCCGGGCTGCGGTTCGGCTACGGCACCAACGGGTTCGCCAACCATCGGCTCACCGATGCGCTGACCCTGCTCGCCGACCTCGGCTACCGGGGCGTCGCGCTCACCCTCGACCACGACCACCTCGACCCGTACGCCCCCAGCCTGTCGCGCAGGGTCGCCCGGGTCGCCGATCAGCTGCGGGAGTTGGACCTCGCGGTCGTCGTCGAAACGGGGGCCCGCTACCTGCTCGACCCGTGGCACAAACACGCACCCACCCTGCTGCACGACGACGCGGCGCGCCGGATCGACTTTCTGCGCCGGGCGGTGTCGATCGGCGCCGACCTCGGCGCGGAAGCGGTCTCCTTCTGGTCCGGGATACGCCCGGACGATGTCGGCGAATCGACCGCCTGGGACCGGCTGGTCGCCGGCTGTGCCACGGTCGTCGAGGCCGCCGACGCCGCCGACGTCACCCTCGGCTTCGAACCCGAACCGGGGATGCTGGTCGGCGACATCGCCAGCTGGCGGCGACTGCGCGACACGCTCGGCGCTCCGGACCGGTTCGGCATCACCCTCGACATCGGCCACTGTCGTTGTCTTGAGTCGCAGTCGGTGTCGCAGTGCGTCACCGACGTGGCCGAGCACCTGGTCAACGTGCAGATCGACGACATGCGGCGGGGAGTGCACGAGCACCTCGAGTTCGGCACGGGCGAGATCGATTTCCCGCCGGTGCTGGCTGCCCTCGCCACCGCCGGCTACCGGGGACTGGTCGCGGTCGAGCTGCCCCGGCACTCGCATGCCGCCCCGGCGGTCGCCGCCCGGTCCATCGATTTCCTGCGGTCCGCCGAACGCCGTGCGCCCGTGATGGCCGTCGGTGCCGCCACCTGCAAGGGAGGTCAGCCGTGAACCAGCCCACCCCGGCCAGCACCGGCCCTGGGCCTGACACCGAGATCGACGTCGAGATCGCGCGGCTCGCCGACGCGCTACGCGGCGTATCCGATCCGGACTGGCTCGCCGCCGCGCGGACCCGGCTCGTCGCCGACCCGGCCGGCCTGCCGGCGCTGTGCGCCGCCGCCGGTCGGCGCTGCGGCCGGGCGGATTTGGCCGGCGCGCCGGGCTGGAGCGCCGACGAAGCGGCCCGTGCCCTGCTGCTCGTCGACCTGTCCACCGTCACCAGCACAGCCGAGCTGGCCACCGCCGTCGACGACTGCTACCACCACGGTGACGCCGCGGAACGCCGGGCGGTGCTCAAGGCCCTGCCGCTGCTGCCGATCGGTGACCGGGCGGTGCCGCTGCTGCACGACGCCATCCGCACCAACGACACCCGGCTGGTCGCCGCCGCACTCGGCCGCTACGCCCGACATCTGGACCAGGCCGCCTGGCGTCAGGCGGTGCTCAAATGCGTGTTCGCCGCAGTGCCGCTGGCCGCCGTGTACGACCTGGACGCCCGCGCCGACGGCGAGTTGTCGATCATGCTGGCCGGGTTGGCCGAGGAGCGTACCGCCGCCGACCGTACCCTGCCCGCCGACGCGCTCGCCCTGCTCGCCCGGCTGCGCGCGGCCGATGCCCCTGCCGCCACGGGCGGGCCCACCACAACGCATCAGGAGGGGTGAATGCGCATCTTCGACCCACACATCCACATGACCTCGCGGACCACCGACGACTACCAGGCGATGGCCGACGCCGGGGTCAAGGCGCTGGTCGAGCCGGCGTTCTGGCTCGGCCAGCCACGGACCAACGTCGGCTCCTTCGTCGACTACTTCGACTCGCTGCTCGGTTGGGAACCGTACCGGGCCAGCCAGTTCGGCATCCGGCACTTCGCGACCGTCGCGCTGAACCCGAAGGAGGCCAACGATCCGCGCTGCGCCGGCGTGCTCGACGTACTGCCCCGCTACCTGGTCAAGGACGGCGTCGTGGCGGTGGGGGAGATCGGCTACGACTCGATGACCCCGGCCGAGGACGAGGTGTTCGCCGCCCAGCTGGCGCTGGCCCGGGAGCACGAACTGCCAGCTATGGTGCATACCCCGCACCGGGACAAGGCGCGCGGCACCGAACGGACCCTGGCGGTGGTGGCCGAATCCGGCGTCGAACCCGGCCGGGTGGTGGTCGACCACCTCAACGAGGTCACCATCGGCCCGGTCAAGGAGTCCGGCTGCTGGATGGGCTTCTCCATCTACCCGGAAACCAAGATGTCGCCGCCGCGCATGGTGGAGATCCTCGCCAAGTACGGCCCGGAGCGGATCCTGGTCAACTCGGCGGCCGACTGGGGCCGCTCCGACCCGCTGCTCACCCGAACCACAGCGGAGGCGATGCTGGCCGCCGGTTTCAGCGCCGACGACGTCGACCGGGTGCTGTGGCGCAACCCGGTGGAGTTCTACGGCCAGTCCGGCCGGCTCGACCTCACCGACCTCGACGCCCCCGAGCCAACCTACGAGGGTAGTTCGATCATGCGCGGCGGTGGCTGATGCGGCTACGTGACCGGCGGCACCGCACCGTCCACCTCAGCTACTGCACCAACGTGCATCCGGCCGAGGACCTCGGCGGGGTGCTCGACCAGCTCGACACGTACGCGGTGCCGGTGCGCCAGCGTCTCGACGCCGACCTGCTCGGGCTGGGGTTGTGGCTGGCCGCGCCGGCCGCCGCCGCGCTCGCCGTCGACCCGGCCGCCCGGGCCCGGCTGCGGACCGCGCTCACCGACCGCGGCCTGGAGGTGGTCACCCTCAACGGCTTCCCGTACGAGGCGTTCCAGGCGCCAGTGGTCAAACACGCCGTCTACCATCCGGACTGGACCGATCCGCGGCGGCTCGACTACACCCTGGCGTTGGCCCGGATTCTCGCCGACCTGCTGCCCGACGACGCCGAGCGGGGATCCATCTCCACGCTGCCACTGGCCTGGCGTGAGCCGTGGGACGCCGACCGGGCCGCCGGCTGCGCCAGGATGCTGGACCGGCTGGCCGCCGGACTGGCCGGCATCGCCCGGGACACCGGCCGGACCATCCGGGTCGGCTTCGAACCCGAGCCCGGTTGTGTCATGGAGACCACCGCGCAGGCCGTCGAACTGCTCGCCGGAGCCGACACCGACCGGCTCGGCGTCTGCGTCGACCTGGCCCACCTGGCCTGTGCCTTCGAGGAACCGACCGCCGCGCTCGGCCGGCTGCGGGCCGCCGGGATCGCGGTGGTCAAGGTCCAGGTGTCGGCCGCGCTGGAAGTCACCGACCCGGTCCGCGACCGGGCGGCGATCGCCGGGTACGTCGAACCACGGTTCCTGCACCAGACGAGATCGGGCACCGCCGGCGCGACCGACGACCTGGACGCCGCGCTCGACGCCAGGCTGCCCGGCCCGTGGCGGGTGCACTACCACGTACCGCTGCACGCCGCGCCCGCGCCGCCGTTGGCCTCGACGATGCCGCAGCTGCGGGCCGGCCTCGCCGCCGTCTTCGACGGCGACGGCTGCGACCACCTCGACGTGGAGACATACACCTGGGGGGTGCTGCCGGTGGAACAACGCCCGACGGGGCCCGGGCAACTCGCCGACGGCATCGCCGCCGAACTCGCCCAGGCCCGTGACGAACTGGTCGCGCTCGGACTGACCGCGGCCACCCGTACCACCGCTGGATCGGAGGCCGCGTGAACCCGCTGCTCGTTCTCGACGTCGTCGGCCTGACTCCCCGGCTGCTGCGCCGGATGCCCCGGCTGGCCGCGGTGGCCGACACCGGCTTTCAGGCCGAACTCGGCACGGTCCTGCCCGCCGTGACCTGCTCGGTGCAGTCCACCTTCCTCACCGGCGAGCCGCCGTCCGGGCACGGCGTCGTCGGCAACGGCTGGTATTTCCGTGACCTCGGCGAGGTGCTGCTCTGGCGCCAGCACAACGCCCTGGTCGGCGGGGAGAAGCTGTGGCAGGCCGCCCGCCGGGTCCGCCCCGACTACACGGTGGCGAACGTCTGCTGGTGGTACGCGATGGGCGCCGACGTCAACTGGACGGTCACGCCCCGGCCGATCTACCACGCCGACGGACGCAAGGACCCGGACTGCTACACCGACCCGCCGCAGCTGCACGGCGAGCTGACCGGTCGGCTCGGCACGTTTCCGCTGTTCAACTACTGGGGTCCGGGTGCCGGGCTGGGGTCGTCGGAGTGGATCGCCAAGGCGACCCGGCAGATCATGACCGACCACTCGCCGGACCTGACCCTGGCCTACCTGCCACATCTCGACTACGACCTGCAACGGTACGGCGGGACCAGCCCGCAGGCCGAGCGGGCGGCGGCGGAACTCGACGGGGTGCTCGCCCCGCTGCTGGACGCGGCGGTCGCGCGCGGCGCGACCATCGTGGCGCTCTCCGAGTACGGCATCACCGACGTGTCCCAGCCGGTGCACGTCAACCGGCTGCTGCGCGCCGAAGGGCTGCTGCGGGTCTACACCCAGGCCGGCATGGAGTACCTCGACCCGTGGACGTCGCGGGCGTTCGCCGTCGCCGATCATCAGGTCGCGCACGTGTACGTTCGGGATCCGGCCGACGTGCCGCTGGTCGCGAAACTCTGCGCCGGGCTGCCCGGGGTGGCGCAGGTGCTCGACGCCGACGGCAAGACGGCCGCCGGGCTGGACCATCCGCGTTCCGGTGAGTTGGTGCTGGTCGCGCAGCCGCAAGCCTGGTTCACCTACTACTACTGGCGCGACGACGCAGCTGCCCCGGACTTCGCCCGGTTGGTGGAGATTCACCGCAAACCCGGTTACGACCCAGCGGAGCTGCTGTTCGACCCGGCCAACCCGGGCGCGGCGAAGGCTCGGGCGGCGATCGCGCTGGCCCGGAAGAAGGTCGGGCTGCGCTACACCATGAACGTGGTCGGGTTGGCCGCCGGCGCCCGGGCGGTGCGCGGCTCACACGGCCGGCTGCCCGACGATCCGCAGGACGGACCGGTGCTGCTCTGTTCCGACCCGGCGCCGGCCCGGGAGCGGTTCGCCGCCACCGAGGTCAAGTCGCTGTTGCTGGGCCTCGCCGGGCTGGGCGAAGGTGTGGCCGGGCCCGGTGACGGTGCCGCTGCGTCGGCGACGGAGGTGACCCGGTGACCCTGGCACCGGCGCGTCCCGGTGCGGTGTCGTCGCTGCGCACCCGGTGCGACGCCGAGCTGACCGCGTTCCTCGACCGGCAGGACCCGCACTGGCCGGACGGTGCGCCGCGCGGGGTCTACGACACCCTGCGCCGGTTCGTGCTGGTCGGGGGCAAGCGGCTGCGTCCGATCTTCTGCTACTGGGGCTGGCGCGGCACCGGCGGCGACGACTGCCGGGAGATCGTCGCGGCGGCGGCCGCGTTGGAGATCTTCCACGCCTTCGCGCTGATCCACGACGACATCATGGACGGCAGCGACTGCCGTCGGGGTGAGCCGTCGGTGCACCGGGTCTTCGCCGACCTGCACACCCGGTCTGCCTGGCGCGGCGACGCCGGCCGGTACGGGCACAGCGCGGCGCTGCTCTGCGGCGACCTTTGCGCCGCGTGGGCGGACCAGATGTTCCACGAGTGCGGGCTCGACGCCGAGCGGATCCGGCGCGGCTATGCGGTCTTCGCCGGCATGCGTACCGAGGTCATCGCCGGCCAGTATCTGGACCTGGTCTCTGGGGTCGGTGACGGTTCTGTGGCCAGTGCGCTGACGGTAATCCGGATGAAAGCCGCCAGATACACAGTTACTCGACCATTGCAGATCGGTGCGGCTCTGGCTGGGGCTGGACCTGAGCTGCTGGCCGCGTACGCTGCCTTCGGTGATCCATTGGGCGACGCCTTTCAGCTCCGCGACGATGTGCTCGGAGTGTTCGGCGATCCAGCGGTCACCGGGAAATCCGTGCTCGACGATCTGCGAGAGGGCAAGTCGACGGTGATGATGGCGCTTGCCCGCACCATGGCGGACCGCGGCCAGGCCGCCCGGTTGCGAGAGTTGTTCGGCAACCCGGAGCTGGACGCCGCCGGGGCGGACGAGTTGCGTGCGATCATCACCGACACCGGTGCGCTTGAGTCGATCGAGCAGATGATCCGGATTCGTACCCAGGAAGCGGTCACCATCCTCGTCGATGCGTCGTTGACCCCCGAGACGCGTACGGAATTGACCGCCCTGGCTGAGTCGGTGGCCGAGCGGCAGAACTGACCCGCAGATTCCAAGGAGGCATCGTGGCCATACCCCATCAGGTTACTGGGAACTCGCACCCGGTCGACCAGGAAGGTGCCGAATCCGGCGCGGGGTACCGGCCCCTGCGAATCGCCATGATCGGGCAAAAAGGCATGCCGGCGACCTATGGCGGGATCGAGCGGCACGTCGAAGAACTGGCCAGCCGGCTCGTCGGCCGAGGCCACGAGGTCACCGTCTACTGCCGGCCCAGCTACGGCTCGGTGCCGATGGACCGCTACCGCGGGGTACACCTTCGTCAGGTGCGGACCGTAGCGAGCAAGCACCTCGACGCGATCGTGCACTCCACCACCTCGACCGTCGCCGCGATGCGCGAACGTCCGGACATCGTGCACTACCACGGGCTCGGCCCCGGTCTGGTCGCCCCGCTGCCGCGTTACCTGGCCCGCAGCAAGGTGGTGCTCACCGTGCACGGCCTCGACCAGCAGCGGGCCAAATGGAGCCGGCTCGCCCAGACGGTGCTCGGCACCGCACACTGGCTCAGCGGCCACGTTCCGGACGCCCGGGTCGCCGTCTCCCGTGGGTTGGCCAACCACTACCAGACCCGGTTCGGCAACCCGGCCAGTTACATCCCTAACGGGGTCGCCGCGCCGCGGCAGGTCCCGGCGCTGCACATCGGGCCGCGCTTCGGCCTCACCCCCGGCCGCTACCTGCTGATGGTCGGTCGTCTCGTTCCGGAGAAGTCAGCGGACCTACTGGTCCGTGCTTTCCGCCAGGTCGACACCGACATCCGGCTGGCCATCGTCGGTGGCTCGTCGTTCAGCGACGACTTCGTCGCCCGGGTACGCGCCGAAGCGGTCGACGACCCACGGATCGTCTTCACCGGCTTCGCCTACGGCGACCTGCTCGCCGAGCTCTACTCGCACGCCGCCGGGTTCGTCCAGCCGTCCCGGCTCGAAGGACTGCCGCTGACCCTGCTGGAAGCAGCCTCGTACGGGCTGCCAGTGGTCGCCAGCGACATCACCCCGCACGTCGAGGTGCTCACCGTCGACGGTCCGGGCCATCGGATCTTTCGCGACGGCGACCCCGACGACCTGGTCCGGGCGCTGCGGCAGGTCGTCGCCGACCCGGCCGGGGAGCGGGCCGGGGCACAGGTGCTGCGTGAGCGGGTCAGCGCCGAATACACCTGGGACGCCGCCGCCGCCGACCTCGAAGCCCTCTACCTCGACCTGCTGCGACCCCGTCGGGCACCGATTGTCCGCCCGCGCCGCAGGGCCCGCTCGTAGCCAGACGGCTGATGCCCACTCCCGGCGCATCGGCCCATACTGCCTCATCAAGGACCCAGCTAGATTAGGCCGACCCGGAACGGGCCGAGCGGACAGCGGATCGGCGTGCGGTGACCACGACACAGCAGGAGCCCCGGCCGGCAGGCCGGGAGCCGGACGATGCCATCGTGTCCGGCGGCTCCGACGTACCCGGCCACGCCCGGCCACGCCGATTCGCCGGCCGACTGCTCAGCGTGCTCGCAGCGGTGGCCGCCGCCGCCGTCGCGGTCAGCGCCGGACTGGCCCTCGCCGCCGGTGACCGCCGTGGCGTGGTATTGCCGCTGGCCGTGGTGGCCGGCGCCGCCGTCGGGGTGCTGGCCATGACCAGGTTCTCCGGGTACGTGATCCTGTTGCTCGCGGTGCGGCCGCTGCTCGACGTGGTCAAGCTCAGCGGGCCCACCGCCGGGCGGGCCGACACCGAGCAGACGTCCCGGCTGACCGACCCGTCGACCATGGTCGCGGTGTTGTTCCTGCTCGCCGCCGGACTCTGGCTCGCCGCCCAGCTACGCCGCCGGGGGCGGCTGCGCGGCTCCCCGCTGGGCTGGGCGATGCTGCTCGTCGGGGCGACCGCGCTGGTCAGCGCGGTCGGCGCGGGCCGGCCGACACCCAGCCTGCTGGAGGCGCTACGGATCATGACCGTGGTGGTCATGTTCGTGGTGCTCGAACAGTTGATGCCCGACCGGGCGGCGATCCGCCGGATCCTGATCGCCTGCTACGGCTCGTTGGCCCTGGCCCTGCTCTACACCGTGCTGACCAGTGCGTTCGGGCAGATGCCGTCCGAGGTCAAGGGCGAGTTCGTCCGGGTCAGCGGACCGTTCAGCCAGTCGACCACGTTCGGCCGGTACCTGATGTTTCTGGTGATCTTCGGGTTCGCGATCCACCGGTTCCTGGCCCGACGCGCGCAACTGGTCCTCGCCGTACTGCTGGGTCTGTCACTGGTCTTCCTGATGCTCACCAACACCCGGTCGGCGATCCTCGGCGCCGCGCTCGGTCTGATCGTCGTCGCCGTCCTGCACCGCAGCGCCCGGATGCTCGTCACGCTGCTGATCGTCGCGGTCGCCGGGGTCAGCCTGCTGCCGTCGGTCGGCGACCGGTTCGCCCAACTCGGCCAGGACCGGTCGACTGGCGGCGGCCCGACCGGCAACACAATGCAGTGGCGGGTCGGCTTCTGGGTGGAGATCCTTCCGCTGGCCAACCGCAACCCGGTCACCGGCATCGGGCCGAACATGACCCAGCACGAGACACCGCAGGCCAAGAAGCCGCACAACGACCTGCTCCGGGCATACGTGGAGACCGGCATCGCCGGTCTGCTGGCGTACCTGGCGATGCTGGTGCTGATTCTGCACACGGCGCGGTCGGCGTTGCGCCGCGCCCCGCCGGGCAGCCTGGAACGCGGCGTGGCAGTCGGCTTCGCTGGCTGCGCCGTCGCGTTCATCGCGGTAAGTCTCGGCTCCAACGTCATCTCCAACGTGGTGACCCTGTGGTACTTCGTCACGTTCGCCGCCGCCGCCAGCGCCATCGCCCACGGGCGTGCCACCCCGGACGGCACCGCCGCGTCGCGATATCCGATCCTTGACCCGTCGACACGGCCCGTCGGGAACCCGCGTCCGGTCGCCGGGCCATGACACCAACCGGTATGAGTAGGAGCCATAGCGTGGAGATCGTCGACTATCTGCGCATCGCGCGCCGGCGGCTGTGGCTGCTGATCGGTGTGCCGGTGCTGGCCGCTGGCGCTGCCGCGACCCTGGTGCTGATCGCCCCGCAGCAGTTCACCGCGACTGCGTACGTGGCCGCCCCGGCACTGGTCGGTGGGGCCGCCGCCCAGCAGTACACCGGCAACCAGGCTGCCAACCAGTTCGCCGCCGCGTTCAGCGCCGCCGCCACCTCGCCACGGGTGGTCGACGAGGTCGCCGCCGACACCGGGGTAACTGCCAGTCGGCTGCGCTCCGGGCTGGGTGTCAGCCAGGTCGGCGCGAGTAGCCAGATGATGGTTACCTTCATCTCGCCGGACCGGTCGACCGTGTCACCGGTGCTCGCCGCGACCACCGAACGCGCGCTGGCGTTCCTTTTCTCCTCCCAGGTCGCCATCGCCACCGAGCAGGTCACCGCGGCCAGCGCCGACGTTGCCGCCGCGACTGCCGCGATCACCGCCTGGGAGAAGGAGAACAAGGTCACCCAACCCGACAAGATCTACCAGGCGACCCTCAACGAGATGGCGAGCCTGCGTCAGCAGCGCCTGCAGATGCAGGCGGTCGGCAACGGCCGCGGGGCCGACGCCGCCACCGAGGCGATCAAGGCCGGGCAGCAGCAACTCGACACCATCGGCCCGAAACTGCCCGACTACCAGGCATTGCTCGCCCAACGTGACGCCGCTACCGGTGCGCTCTCCTCAGCCCGGCAGGGCCTGCAGGCCGCCCGGGCACAGGTCCAGGCAGCCGACCCGGCGGAGGTCGCCAGCATCGGCGCCGTCGGCGCGGTCTCCCGCACCACCAGCCTGATCAACACAACCGTCCCGGTTGCCGGTGCCGGTCTGCTGCTCGCCGTGGTCCTGGTCGCAATGCTCGAACTGCTCGCCCGCAACCGTGCCGGTGAACCCCCGACGTCGTCGACTGACAGCCCGAACCCGCCGCCGGGGCCCGACCCGACCGGCGGCGGCGAGACCCGGGAAATCCCGGTGGCCCGCGTCGGCCGGGTTGGTCGGGCCGCGCCGGTCGGTCAGCTGTCCGACACCGGTCAGCCGTCCCAGGCCGGCGGCCGGGTCTATGGATCCGGCGGTCCGCTCGAACCGCAGCCGGGGCGGTGACGTGCCCGCCGGGGTGCAGCCGACGACCGACGCCGCCGATTCAGGTGACCAGCAGGTACGCGGGATGGCCCGGGGCGGCGGACTGAATCTGGTCGGGGCGATCCTCAACCAGGGCGCCGTCTTCCTGGTCATGCTGCTGCTGGCCCGGTTCCTCGGCATCAGCGAGGTCGGCCAGTACGCCCAGTGCTACGCGGTGCTGGCCCTGCTCAGCCTGCTGTCGCTGTCCGGGTTCCGGGCCGGGCTGACCCGGTTCGTCGCGGTGCACCTCGCCGACGACGACCCGGCCGCGATCCGGGGCACGATCCGGCTCGGTCTGCTCATCTCTGCCGGCTCGTCGACCGCGATCGCGGTCGCACTGGCCGGCGCCGCCCCGGCGCTGGCCGCCGCGCTGCACGACCCCGGCCTGGTCACCGGGCTACGGCTGGTCGCATTGACCCTGCCGGCGCTGACCGTCTGCGAAGCCGCGCTGGCCGCCACCCGGGGCTGGCGCACCCAGCGGCCGTTCACCATGATCGGGCAGATCTACGAGCCCGGTACCCGGCTGCTGCTGACCGCCCTGGCGTTGATCACCGGCGTCGGGATCACCGGCAGCTACTGGGCGTTGGTCATCGCCGGCTGGTCGGCCGCGCTGCTGGCCCTCGGCGCGTTGGCCCGGCTGATGCGCAAGGTCGCGCCCAGCCCGGTGGTGTACCGGCCCCGGCAGTTGTTCAGCTTCTCCACGGTCAGTTGGCTTTCGTCACTGTCGTCGACCGGGCTGATCTGGGTCGACACCCTGATGCTGGGCTTCTTCGCCAACGACGAGATCGGCGTCTACAACGTCGCCACCCGGCTGGTCACCGTCGCGATATTCGTGCTCGCCCCGATCAACGCCGCGTTCGGGCCGTATCTTGCGTACCTGCACCACCAGGGGCGGGCCGAGGAGGTACGGCGGATCTACGGTGCCGCCACCGGTTGGGTGGTACGGCTGTCGCTGCCGGCGTTCGTGGCGCTGCTGGTCTTCCCCGAGGGCCTGCTGCGGGTGTTCGGTGGAGCGTTCGCCGCCGGTGCGGCGGTAACCCTGATCCTGGCGGTCGGCCAGCTGGTCAACGCCGCGACCGGACCGTGCGGCACCGTGCTGAACATGTCCGGCCGGGTGGCGGTCAACATGTACGACAACATCGCCGCCCTGCTGCTGAACATCCTGCTCAACCTGTGGCTGATCCCGGCGTACGGAATAATCGGGGCGGCGATCGCCTGGGCGATCTCCCTCGCCGTGGTCAACATCGCCCGGGTGCTGCAGGTTCGGTCGCTGATCCACGCGCTCCCGGTGACGACCGGAATGCTCAAGGGCTTCGCCGCCGGCCTGGTCGCCTTGGTCACCGGACTGCTGGTCCGGCTGCTGCTGCCCGGCTGGCCGGAGCAGTTGCTGGTCGGGCTGCCGGTGGTGGTGCTCAGCTACGTCGGTGCGGTGCTGGCCCTGGGCCTGAGCCGGGAGGACATCATGGTGCTGCGTACCCTGCGTCGCGGCGGTCGGCGCGGTGCCGGTGCCGGTGGCGGTGGCGGTGGCCCGGGATCGGGCGGTGCCGGCGGCCGTGGTTCGGCTGCCCCGACCCTGGAGGAGACGGCGCGGTGACCGGCAACCGGGGCGCGACGGACCGGCTGCGCCGGACGGTACGCGGGGCGCGGGCCTGGGCGCGGTCGGTGGTCCCCGGCCAGCTCGGTGCTCTACCGGACTTCCTGATCATCGGCGGCCAGCGCTGCGGCACCACCTCGCTGCACCACTACCTGGCCGGCCACCCGCAGGTACGCCCGGCCACCGGCAAGGAGCTGCAGTACTTCAGCATCCATCACGGGCGCGGCGAACGCTGGTACCGGGCGCACTTCCCGGCCCGCCCGGCCGGGGTACGCAGCTTCGAGGCCAGCCCCTACTACCTGTTCCACCCGAGCGTGCCGGCCCGGGTCGCCGCCGGCCTGCCGCCGGCCCGCTGCATCGCCCTGCTGCGGGACCCGGTCGAACGGGCCTACTCGCACTACCTGCACACCCGCTCGTACGGCGCCGAACCGTTGTCGTTCGCCGACGCGGTCGACGCCGAGGAGCAGCGGCTGGCCGCCGCGCTGCATGACGGACCGGACAGCCCGACCGCGCACACCGCCCTGCGCAACTACTCCTACCTGGCCAGGGGGCGCTACGCCGAGCAACTGCGGCGCTGGTACGCCGTACTGCCTGCCGACCGGCTGCTGGTGCTGCGCAGCGAGGACATGTATGCCGACCCGGCCGGCGTCTACGACCGGGTGCTGCGCTTTCTCGACCTGGATCCGTTCACCCCGGCGGTGTTCGCCCAGCACACCCGGCGTGCCGACAGGGGCCCGGGGGAGTTGACCGAGGCGCTGCGCGCGCGGCTCGGCAGCTACTTCGCCCCGCACAACACCGACCTCGCCGACCTGCTCGGCTGGCCACACACCTGGCACCCCACCGGCAAACCGTCCTGACCTGACGGGCGACCACGTTGGTCTCGGGCCGAGACACCGGAGGCGCTCGCTGGGGGCGGTCCAAGTTGTCTCGTCGTCGACTACCAGGGCCGGTCAGTGCCGTGTCGCTGGTGCTCTGCGGCGCGGTGACCCTGATGGTGGCGTACGCGCGAGCCTTGGAGTCCGTCACCGGTCTGCCGATCGGCTCGCTCGGTTTCACCGTGTCCGTACCGAACACCCGCGCTGTGCGGGACGGCGAAAGCGTCGACGAGCTGGGGACGCCGGAAACGACCACTCTGGTGCCGAGCGGCGGATCGGCCTCGCGCACGGTGCCGGTCGGCACTACCTGGTGCTGCTGCAGCACGGCGACCGGCTCACCGTACGCAGCCTGCCTGGGTCGTCCGACGCGCCACTCACCATGGACGTGACCATCGACGGTACCGTGGTCACCGGGACCTGGGTCGACCGGGCGTCGACCGGCCGGCGTCGGCTGGCGGGCGTCGGCTGGCCGGCAAGTGGATCGGGTTTAGCAAACCGCTGCCTCATGATCAGTTGTCGTGTTTACGGACGACACGCCGTTGAGAGCCCGTAAACACAACAACTGATCATGAGGGACCGGTAGCACATCACCGGGCCCTGCACCGCCCGATCCACAGCCGACGATCCGTCCACAGCGCGAATGCACCGGGGTCGGGCCGTGGACTGCTGCTGGGGCATCGTCGACGGTCATGGACACAGAGCTCGCCGCACTCCTACGCCGTACCGAGGGAGTGCTGACCCGCAGCCAGATGTCCCAGGTGGTGCCCCGCTGGGCGCTGGAGAACGCGGTGTCCACCGGCCGGCTCCGACACGTGCTGCCAGGCGTCTACGTCGCAGCCGAACTGATCGACGACAACCGTGGTGGAGCGTCGCCGATCCAACTTCTTGGCCCGCAGTCGCGACGGCGTGCGGTGCTGGCCTACGCCGACGGACGGGCCGCGTTCAGCCACACCACCGCACTCGATCTCTGGGGGCTGCGCCGGCAACCCGCTGACGAGGCACTGAATCTGACGGTGCCGTTCGGTGCGGGCATGCGCGGCCGGGCCGGCCTGACGGTGCACCACCGGCGGGCGTTCGCCGTCGGTCCGCCGCAGGTGGTGGTACGCGGCGGCGAGCCAGTGGTACGGCTGGAGCGGGCGCTGGTCGAGTCCTGGCCGCTGCTGCCCGCCGCCGACCGGCCGGCTCCGCTGATCCGGGCGGTCAACGACCGGTGGACGAACGCGGGCCGGATCAGCGCAGCCCTCGACGAACTGCCGCGACTCACCGACCGGGCCGCGTTGCGGACACTGCTGGCGAAGCTGGCCGCCGGCTGCCGCAGCCAGCTGGAGATCTGGGGCCACGATCACGTCTTCGTCGGCGGCGGCATGCCCGACTTCCAGCGGCAGTATCCGGTCCGGGTCGACGGCGGCCGCACCTGTTACCTGGACGTGTACGCCGAGCGGGAACGGGTCGACTTCGAGCTCGACGGGGCGGCATCGCACGGCAGCCCCGCTCAGCGTGAGGTCGACCTGCGGCGCGATGCGCTGCTGGCGACCGCCGGCATCCAGGTGGTGCGGTTCGCACACCGTCGTCTGGTGTACGAACCGCACCAGGTCCGCCGCGAGGTTCTGACGATCCTCGACCGACGCCGCAGCCAGTGATCGGCTGTGCCTGGTGCAGCCGGCGGCCGGCTGCGGCCGGTGTCAGTCGACGTCGGCGAGGATGGACCCCGGGGAACCGCCGGCGCGTAGCAGCATCGGCCGGTCCGAGACGGTGACCTCGCCCCCGGCCGGGGCGAGAGCGGCCCCGGCGACTCCTGCCTGCAGGCTCGGCACCGGAGACACCCGTACCGCGTCGTTGACCTCGGTGGACCACACGACGAGGGTGCTCTCCTCGCCGCGCTGGAACGCCACCCCGGTCAGTCCGTCCTGGTCGATCGGGGAGACGGCGGCGCCGCGCGCCGCCACGGCCAGGCTCTCGAACATCCGGCCGGCCTCGCGTTCCGCGCCGTCGGGTTCGAGCAGCCCGTAGCGGACCTCGCTGCCGGCCCGGTTGTCCGGGTTGTAGCCCAGTGGCAGCCACATCACCTGCCGGATGCCGCCGGCCAGCAGCATCGTGGAGACCTTGACGACCTCCTCGGCCCGGCTGGTGTCGTCGCCGTCGCCGTCGCGCCAGAACTGTCCGACCTCCCATGCCTCGATCGGCACGTCGGCCGGATTCTCGGCCGCCAGATAGTCCAGCAGCGCCGGAACGCCGTCGAAGTGTTCGTAGTAGTGCACCTGGCGGAGCTGCACCACCCCGTCGTCGATCAACCGTTCGGTGGCGGCGAGGAACGCGACGCTGCGCGCGTTGGTCTCGTTGGCGAGCGCGGTGCGTAGCGTGTCGATCGTGTCGACCTGGGGGATCTTGCGGCCGCGGGTGCCGATCCGCCGCTGGAAGTACGCGTTGTATGCGGCGATCGCCTCGTCGTCGCGGCCCTCGCCGACCAGCCGGTCGACCACGCCGAAGCCGTACGCAACGCTGCTGATGCCGGAGTCGACAACGACCGCGGTCGGGTCGGCGGCGTGCACCGCCTCGGCGGCGGCGGTCACCAGAGTGACGAACTCCTCGGGGGTGCCCCGCCAGTACTGCGGGGCGTTGACCTCGTTCTCGATCGCGTACTGGCGTACGCCGTAGGGCGCGTAGCGGCGCACCACGTCACCGACGAACCGCTGGTAGGCGGCCATGTCCAGCGGCATCGTCGACTCGGTCTTGTTGGCCTGGCCGCGCAGATACTCCGGGGTGCCGCCGGTGGCCCAGCACATCTCGGTCCGGATCTTGATGTTGAGCGCGATGCCGAGTTCGCGACTGCGTTGGGCGATCCGGTCCACCGCCGTCCAGTCCTGCTGGCCGGCGGTCGGCTCGATGCTGCACCAGCTGATCTCGTGATACGTCGCCGAGCCGGACAGTTTCCGCAGGTACGGCAGGAACTCGTCGTAGCGGTTCCAATCCCAGTGGGCGCCGAACGGATGGGTGTCCTCGGGGTAGGGCGGCAGGCTCGGCAGCGGCGCCCCGGTGGGCGGGACCGGCAGGGGAGCGGTGTCCTCGTCGCCGCTGGTGCAGCCGGCGAGCAGCAGAATCACGCCCAGCGCCGCCGCGACGCAGCGCCGGGCCGAGGTGTTCAGCCGGGCCGGAGTGTTCACCGGTAGTCCAGTTCGCGCAGCATGCGGCCGGAGAAGACGGCGACGAGCAGCCGCAGGAACGGGTCGAGTTCGCGGCGGTGGCTGCCGACCCGGGACCGGTAGATCGCCGAGTCGGTGCCAGCGGCGACGCGGCGTCGGTCCGCCTCGGTGGTGTACTTGCCGGCTACGTCGTGTGGCTTGTCGACGTAGTCGAGCACGCCTTCCTCCCAGGGCTCACCGAGGAACTCGAACAGCGCACGCATCGACTTCTCCGGCTCATGTACCGCGTCCTCGTAGCGCAGTTCGTGATAGCGGTCGGCGGGCAGCGTGGCACCGACCGCCCGGGCGGTACGGATGTAGCGCGGCCACTTGACCACGCACTTCACCGCCGACCAGTAGCCGAACCGTTTGCGGTGCGAGACGACGACGTCCCGGCCGTCCCGGATGACGTGCACGATCTGCGCGTCGGGGAACACCTCGGTGACGAAGTCCAGGGAGATCGCGTACAGCGGGGTCTTGTCGGCCCAGCGGGCCTTGCCCCGGCCTTGGGCGTAGTCGGCGTGTACGCCACCGAAGAAGTCGGCGATCCGCCGCAGCCAGTCCTCCCGGGGGAAGCCGAAGCGGGACAGCCGTTCCCAGTCGGAGCCGACGATGCGCCGCAGGTCGGGCAGGAACCGGGTCTCCGGCCCGCAGGAGATCCGCGAGTGCGAGTCGAGCACCAGGCGCAGGAAGGTGGTGCCGGACCGTTGGCAGCCGACCAGGAAGATCGGTGCGGTGCGGGTCGGCGGGTCGGCGTCCGACGTGGTCATCGTCGATCCGGGCTCGGTGGGCGGCGCGGCGGGCTCAGTCACGGTCGGTCCTTTCCACGCTCACCGGGGGTACGCCGGTCGGTGTCGGCCTGTCGAGGTGGGGTGGCGAGGGCCGCCGGCGCGCTGCCGGCGAGTCGTTTGGTGAGGTCGTCGCAGAGGGTACGAACGGCGGGGTCGATCGGCAGCGGCCGGCGATGCGGCGCGCGGGGCGCGATGTGTGCGGACAACTCCGGCCGGTACGCGACGCCGAGGAAGTCGCAGAGCCGGCTGACCTGCCCGGCCGGGTCGGCGATCAGCGCGTCGTAGGAGCTGAGCAGTACGTCGCCGCGCTGGTCGAGGCCGAGCCGGTAGTAGAGCGTGTTACGGACGTACCAGAACAGCGCGGCGGCGGTGTGTGGGTCCATCCGCCGGTAGTCGAAGCCGTGGATGAGTTCGTAGGTGTCGGCGTCGAGGCGTTGCCCCTGCCAGCGGCGGCCGATGGTGCCGTCGGCGATGGCGGCCAGAGCGCGCAGGTTGGCGTCGCCGAACTTGGCGACCTCGGAGCGGGCCCGGTCGTCGACGTCGCGCCACGCCCAGATGGCCCTGCTCGGCGCCACGCCGGCGAGGTCGAGCAGCTCGTCCACGCGGTGACTCTCGCACAACGGCTTGACCAGCACGTACGCGTGTCTGCTGCGCCGGAGCACGGCGGTGAGCACCGGGTCGTCGCGCAACTGAAAACGGCGGAAGACCCGGCCGTCGTTCTCGTTGTGGACCTCGAACTCGCCGGCGTTCTCCAGGCCGCGGACCAGCATGTTGGTGCCGGAGCGTTGCAGGCCGACCAGGTACACCGGCGTCGCCTGACCGCGCGGTACGCCGTGCCGTGCTCGCCAGCGCAGTTTGGTCCACGCGGTGCCGGCCCGGTCGATCGGGTTGAGTCGGTCCTCTTCGACGAGCCGGCGCAGGCCTTCGCTGCGGATCCACCGGGCGTGTCTGGCGATCCGTCGGGCGGTCCAGGCAATGGTGGAGGGTTCGTCGTCGTCTTTCACCGGTCCTCCTCGGGCACGTCACCAGCCGTTGTGGCCAGGCTGGGGCGAGGTCGGGCCGCGGCCAGGCTACCCACAGATCGGGGCGAAACGCCAGAACGCCGGCTGGTCAGCCACACAAGATCATCCGATCAGCTAGTTGGCGATTCGGTGCTGGACTAACCTCACGCAGGTGCATAGCGTGAGCTAGCAGCCAGGGTCGGAGCCCTGAGCCACCATAACCGGGTGGACGCACCCCGGTATCGAGCGAGCGGGCCGGACTGATGCGTGTCCTCCATGTGAACAAGTTTCTGTACCGTCGCGGTGGTGCGGAGGGCTATCTACTCGACCTCGCCGATCTGCAACGCGCCGGTGGCGACGAGGTGGCCTATTTCGGGATGACTCACCCGGACAATGACAATCCACTGCCGTACGCCGCGCATTTTCCGCCGCACGTCGAGCTGGAGCCGGCACCGCGCGGTCTGCGCCCCCGGATCGCCGCCGCCGGCCGGATGATCTGGTCACCGGCGAGCCGACGCGGCCTCGCCCGGGTCATCGACGACTTCGGGCCCGACATCATCCATCTGCACAACATCTACCACCAGTTGTCTCCGTCGGTGCTGGCCGCAGCCCGTGACACCGGCGTGCCGTGCGTGCTGACGATGCACGACTACAAGCTGGCCTGTCCCAGCTACCAGCTGCTCGACCAGGGCAAGGTCTGCCAGGCGTGCGTGGGTGGCGGCCCGCTACACGCCGCGCGGCGCAGGTGCAAGGACGGATCGGTAACCGCCAGTACGCTACTCGCGGTGGAGACCTGGTTGCACCGACAGTTACGGATGTACGACCCGGTCGGGGTGTTCGTCAGCCCCAGCCGGTTCCTCGCCGACGTGATGCGCCGGGCCGGGGTCTACCCGGACCGACTGCAGGTGATCAACCACTTCGTCGACACCTCGGCGGTTGCCGTCAAGGATTCGCCGGGTGGCGGTGTCGTCTTCGCCGGCCGGATCTCACCCGAGAAGGGAGTGGACGTGCTGGTCGAAGCGGTCGCGCACCTGCCCCGGCAGGTGCCCGTCCACGTCGCGGGCGACGGCCCGGCGCTGCCTGCGGTGCGCGCCCTCGCCGAGCGGGTCGCACCCGGCCGGGTGCGGTTCCACGGCCGGCTGGACAAGACCCGGCTGCACGAGCTGATCCGCTCGTCGGCGGTGGTCGCGGTGCCGTCGCGCTGGCACGAGAACCAACCGATGGCGGTGCTGGAGGCGTTCGCCTGCGGCGTGCCGGTCGTCGGCACCGACCTCGGCGGGCTACCCGAACTGATCAGCCCGGGGACCGATGGTGAGGTGGTCGCGGACGGCGACCCGGCGGCGCTCGGCGCGGCGCTCGGCAAGCTTGTCGCGGACCCCGACCGGGCGTACGCGATGGGTGGCTCCGCCCGCGAGAAGATCGATCGGGACTTCACCCCGGCGCTGCACCTGAGCCGGCTGAGGGAGGCCTACCTCACCGCCGCGTTGACCGCACCGGCCGGCGGCCGGCGATGAGCGCCCCGGCCGCTGCTCAGCCGTCGCCCGCACCGGTCCGGGTCCTCTATCTGGCCGGCAGCGGGCGCAGCGGCAGCACGCTGATCACCACGATCCTCGGCCAGCTCGACGGCTGTTTCGCCGCTGGCGAGCTGCGCTACCTGTGGCAGCGCGGCGTGCTCGACAACCGGCCGTGCGGCTGCGGTGAGCCGTTCGACGCCTGCCCCGTCTGGCAGGCGGTGCTCGCCGACCTGTCCGCCGCTGGGCCGCCCGCTGCCGCCGCCGTCGATCCGTCCACGCCCGCTGCCGGTAGATCCGCACCGACTCCTGGCAGCTGCGCGCCGGACGCAGCCGGTATCGCCCGACGGCTGCGTTCCCGGCTGCGGATGCGCGACCTGCCGGCCCTGCTGCGCCGCGCCGCCGGCGGTCGGCGGGCCGTGGCCGAGCATCCCGACGACCTGATGATCGCCGGCCTCTACCCGGCGATCGCCCGCCAGGCGGCCCACGCGCGCATCGGCGACGGACCAGTGGTGGTCGTCGACTCGTCGAAGCTTCCCCCGTACGGTGCCCTGCTGAGGGACCTGCCCGGAATCGATCTGCGGGTGCTGCACCTGGTCCGGGATCCACGAGCCACCGCCTTCTCCTGGCGGCGGCGGCGTGGCCTGGACGGGGCCGACGACCAGAAGATGATGAGCCGGCCACCGGTGTGGAAGGCGGCCTTGCTGTGGCGGGTGTGGAACGCGGCCACCAGCCGGCTGTTCGAATCCGCCGGGCCCGAGCGCTATCTACGGATCCGCTACGAGGACGTGGTCGCCGAACCCGCTGTGCAGTTGCGCCGGATCGCCGCGTTCGCCGGACTGGACCCGGCCGGGTTGCCGCTGGACCCCGAGGGCCGGGTCACCCTGGCACCGACCCACTCCGTTGCCGGCAACCCGGGGCGGCACCGCACCGGGGCGGTCGCGATCACCGATGACGCCGAGTGGCTGCAGGCGCTGTCGACCCGGTCGTACGCGGTGGCCACGGCGGTGACCATGCCGCTGTCGCTCCGGTTCGGCTACCCGGTGCGCCGACCTGCCGGCTCGCCGCCGCCACCGGATCCGCCGCCGCCGTCATCGGCGGCATCGGCGGCATCCCCGGCGCCGCCGGCGCAGCGGCCGGAGTCCGCGTCGTCGTCCATCGCGGCATCGACCAGGAAGGGCTGACCAGATGCTGTCCGTCGTCGTAGGCACCGGACGGTGCGGTTCCACCCTGGTGCAGGAGATCCTGGCCCGGCATCCGGCCAGTGGTTTCGTCTCCGGGCTGGACGACAAGCTCCCCCGGCTCAACCTGGCCGGACGCCGCAACGGGCGGCTCTACCGCCGGTCGGTGCCCAGACCCGCCGGGATGACCTCGCTGGGGCACAGCCGCCGGCTGCTGGAGCGGGGCCGGTTGCGGGTGGCGCCGTCGGAGGCGTACCAGTTGATCGACCGGCAGGTGATGGCCGGCTATTCCAAGCCGTGCCGGGACCTGCGGGCCGACGACCTCACGCCGTACGTGGCGCAGCGGCTGCGGGGCTTCTTCGACCGGCGCATCGAGCGGCAGGGCTGCCAGGTGCTGCTGCAGCACGTCACCGGCTGGCCACGTACCGGCTGGTTGCACGCCGCGTACCCGGACCTGCGGGTGATCAACGTGGTGCGTGACGGCCGCGCGGTCGCCAACTCGTGGCTGCAGATGGGCTGGTGGGATGGCTGGCGTGGGCCGGACAACTGGTTCCTCGGGCCGCTGCCGGCCGATCTGCGCGCCGAATGGGAGGAGGCCGAGCGGTCGTTCCCGGTGCTCGCCGCCCTCGGCTGGAAGATGCTGATGGCCGCCTTCGTCGAGGCCCGCGCCGCACATCCGGCCGGCCAGTGGCTGGACGTCCGCTACGAGGATCTGCTGGTCGCCCCGCGCGACGAGGTCGCCCGGATGCTGGACTTCCTCGGACTGCCGTGGTCACCGGAGTTCGGGCGCGGCTTCGACCGGTACGAGTTCCACGGCGGCCGGGGCGCGGCGTACCAGCGGGAGCTGAGTCCGGCCCAGCTGGCCGCAGTGGACCGGGTATTGGAGAAGCCGCTCGCCGAGTGGGGCTACTGAATCCGAGGCCGGGTGCTGCCCCTACCGCTGCCGCCGGTGTCGGCCTAGAGTGATGCCGGAGGCCCACGTGGGCCGGTGTCCGGGCGGGAGGCGCAACCCGCCCGGGTGGTCTTCATCGGCCGTTCACCGGTCCCGGCAGTGCCACCACCGCACCTTTAGCTTCATCGGGCCGTCACCTCGCGCCGGTCCAACCGGTTGCCGCACCAGCGGCGTCGGTCGGAATCCCAGTGACGACAACGGGAGAAGGACCATGGCGCGACCCATCACGCTCTTCACCGGCCAGTGGGCCGACCTGCCGTTCGAGGAAGTGTGCCGGCTGACCTCGCAGTGGGGCTACGACGGACTGGAAATCGCCTGCTGGGGCGACCATTTCGAGGTGGACCGGGCGCTGGCCGACGACGACTACGTCGAACAGAAGCGGCAGACGCTGGCGAAGTACAACCTCAAGGTGTACGCGATCTCCAACCACCTGGTCGGTCAGGCGGTCTGTGACCACCCGATCGACGAACGGCACCAGGGCATCCTGCCGCCGCGGATCTGGGGCGACGGGGAGGCGGAAGGGGTTCGTCAGCGCGCCGCCGAGGAGATCAAGAACACCGCCCGGGCTGCGGCCAAGCTCGGTGTGTCGACCGTGGTCGGCTTCACCGGTTCGTCGATCTGGCACACCCTGGCCATGTTCCCGCCGGTGCCGCCGGAGATGATCGAACGCGGCTACCAGGACTTCGCCGACCGGTGGAACCCGATCCTGGACGTCTTCGACGAGGTCGGGGTCCGGTTCGCGCACGAGGTGCACCCGAGCGAGATCGCCTACGACTACTGGACCACCCGCCGCACCCTGGACGCGATCGGGCACCGGCCGGCTTTCGGCCTGAACTGGGACCCGTCGCACTTCGTCTGGCAGGAGTTGGACCCGGTGAACTTCATTCTGGAGTTCGCCGACCGCATCTATCACGTCGACTGCAAGGACGCGAAGGTGCGCACCGGCGACGGGCGGCGGGGTCGGCTTGCGTCGCACCTGCCCTGGGCGGACCTGCGGCGTGGCTGGGACTTCGTCTCCACCGGCCACGGCGACGTGCCGTGGGAGGACTGCTTCCGGGCGTTGAACGCGATCGGTTACGACGGGCCGATCTCGGTCGAGTGGGAGGACGCCGGGATGGATCGACTCGTCGGCGCGCCCGAGGCGCTGCAGTTCGTCCGGCGACTCGCCTTCGACGCACCGTCAGCGGCCTTCGACGCGGCGTTCTCCAGCAGCCGCGACTGACCGCGCGTAAGGGTCGTCACCGACACACCACGATCGGGCCGGCCACCTCATGTTCGCATGAGGTGGCCGGCCCGATCCGTGTGTCGCCGGCCGCGCCGGTGGGTGCCGAGTCTCAGCTGATGCCGGTCCCCGTGGTCTTGCTCGTGGACGAGCCGGTCGATGCAGTGCCGGTGGAACCGGCAACGCCACCGCCCGCCGGGCCCGCGCCGACTCCACTGCCGGTGAGGCTGTCGGAGTGGTCGTGGCCGTTGAGCTTCTCGCCCAGCCTGGTGTGGCCGAGCCGCTCCTTGCCCTCGCTGTAGAGCCGGTTGGCCTGGGCCTGCGCCACACCGGCGGCTTCCTGCACTGTCGGGTGATCCATCACCTTGCGGGCGTTGAGTACCAGCTCGTCGTACTTCTCGCGGCCGGCGCGGGCGCCCAGGACGAAACCCACGGCCACCCCGCCGATGAACCAAAGCTTTCCGCGCATGGCGGCTCCTTCCGTACCTGACCCGTGCTGCTCGTCGGACACCCGACCCGGGAATCGAGTCCGTGCCGGATGGTCGATGAGCGACCCGGTCGTCACTTTCGTCGTCTGTCCAGTGCTGTCTACCCATACTGCTCCCTTCTCACGCATGACCGCAGACAACTCAGGTATTTGTCCGCTTTGTCGATAGGTCGATCACCGCCGCCACCGCTGGCCCGGCAGCGCCCGACCCGGTCGCCCGCGGCGACCGGATCTGCTGTACTCTTGTCCCGTCGCAAGGCCACTGGGGAGATCCAGTCGCCCGGGCGGCGCAAGCGGTCCCCCGTAGCTCAATTGGCAGAGCAGCCGGCTGTTAACCGGCAGGTTTTTGGTTCGAGTCCAAACGGGGGAGCTTTCACCCAGATCATCGCTGACCGTACGAGTGGCGTAGGCCCTGCCGCCTCGGGGCCGCTTGGGCGACCCGACCCGACCCGCGTCGGCGAGGACATCTGCGTCGGCGGCGGCTACCGGGAAAGTCCGTCGATCCAGGCGCCTTGGCCAGGAGCTGGAACCGTAGAACATTGAGTTCTACACTCGTGCCCATGGAGCGCATCGGTGTCCGGGAGCTGAACCAGAACACGAGCCAGGTGTTGGCTCGGGTGAGTGGCGGCGAGACCGTCGAGATCACCGATCGCGGACGCCCGATCGCCCGACTTGTTCCGGTAGGCGACGACAGGTCGATATTGGCCAAGTTCGTAGCGGCAGGGCGAGCCGTTGCCCCCACCGGCGGCGGATCTGTGCCACTTCCGCCGAAGTTCGGTGACGAGAATATGGACGTGGCCGCCTCGCTCGCTGCGATGCGTGACGAGGAGCGCTGGTGATCTATCTCGATTCAGCTGCCGTCGTCAAGCTGGTTCGGCAGGAGGTGTGCAGCGCCGAGCTTGTCTTCTGGCTCAACCAGCACGACGACGTGCCGCTGGTCTCCTCCGCCCTCGTCGAGGTGGAAGTGCCCAGAGCGCTGCGCCGATCAGCTCCGCAAGCGTTGATCGGCGTGCCGGCTGTCGTCGGGCGGCTGTTCCGACTGGAGATCGACAGTACGATCCGTGCGACCGCAGCCGCGTTCGCTGAGCAGACGCTCCGCAGCCTCGACGCGATCCACCTGGCCACCGCCCAAGTACTGGCCAACGAGTCCGGCACGGCACTCACCGCCTTCGTCACCTACGACCGGCGGCTGCTCGATCACGCCAAGCAAGCAGGACTGCCCGTAGCAAGCCCCGGCCAGAACTGACCCACGAATCCACTGCCCTGGTGCGGAGTCGGTCGCCACACGGCAACGCAGGCCACGACATCGGCCGTGGCCTGCGTCTTGCGACCCTGCGCCCTCCGTTTGGGCATCCGTTTCGAGTGGGGCGGGCGGGGCTCGAACCCGCGACCGAGGGATTATGAGTCCCCTGCTCTAACCGGCTGAGCTACCGCCCCGGCGAGGGAATCTTATCCGGTCGCCTCGAACGGCGTGGTCCCACTGTGGTCGGATCGAATTGCGCCGATCGTCACGAAACCGTCTTGTAGCTCAGGGTAGTCGGCTGGCATTCATAGGTGATAGTCGTTTCGTTGACGGTCAACCGGCGCGGTGAGGGGCAGCGAGGTGACCCTCGGTACTTCGGCCAGCGGTACTTCGGCCAGACGAGCCCGTCCAGGTCGGGCAGCCGGCGGGTGCCACGTTCGACGTCGTACTTCCCGCCCGACTACCGACGGTGCGGGTCCGCCCGGCTCGCCGCCGCGCCTTCGACGCCCTGCTCGCGCAGGCGCGGTCGGTCTCGTACGCGTGTGAGGTCTCGGACGATGAGGCGTACGCGGCGGTTGGACGCCGAGTCCTGGACCGTTGTGATCTGCTCTTCGCGGTCTGGGACGGAAGCGCGGGCGGAGTCGGCGGCACGGCAGAGGCCGTCGCGGCGGCACGACGGCGTGGCGTCGCCGTGGAGGTGATCTGGCCCCCGGGTGCGGCCAGATCGCGCTGAGCTGACCGGACAGCCCGGTCGCCGCTGAACGACTCCAGCGGCGACCGGGCGTCGGCCCGGACCGGATCAGCTCTTGAGGAAGGTGAGCAGGTCCTCGTTCACCTGATCCTGGTGCGTCGCCGTGATGCCGTGCGGCGCGCCGGGGTAGTACACCTCCTGGGCCCCGGGCACCAGCTGCGCGGTCTTCATCGAGGCGTTCTCGATAGGAACGATCTGGTCGTCATCGCCCTGCATGACCAGCGTCGGGATGTCGAAGGCGGCCAAGTCGTCCCGGAAGTCCGTTTCGGAGAACGCCGCGATGCTCTGGTACGCGTTCCACAGCCCAGCCTGCATACTCGCTGCCCAGAACGCGTCGAGCACACCCTTGGACACCTTCGCGCCGGACCGGTTGGCGCCATAGAACTTCAGCGCCAGTTCCTGATAGAACTGCGACCGGTCCTTTGCCAGCGTGGCCCGCATCTCGTCGAACACCGCAAGGGGCAGTCCGTCCGGATTGTCGGGGGTCTGCACCATGATCGGCGGAACCGAAGAGATCAGCACCACCTTGGCGACCCGATCGGTGCCGTACCGGCCGATGTAGCGGGCGACTTCGCCGCCACCGGTGGAGTGGCCCACCAGGGTGGCTTCACTGATCCCCAGCGCCTCGATGACGGTGGCGAGATCGTCCGCGTAGCCGTTCATGTCGTTGTTGTCCGGTGACTGGCTCGACCGGCCGTGTCCACGCCGGTCGTGAGCGATCACCCGGAATCCCTGCTGGGCGAGGAACAGCATCTGGCCGTCCCAGGCATCGGCGTTGAGCGGCCAGCCGTGCGAGAAGACGACCGTCGGTCCCGAGCCCCAGTCCTTGTAGTAGACCTCGGTGCCGTCCTGCATGGTGAGGTAACCCATGGCGTCACTCCTGACTGTTGGTGTGCTCCCGCGCGGTCGACGCGGCTGCGCTGCCGGTCGCGTTCGGCGAGGGCTGCCGTCACTGCAGTCAAGGAGTCTCCGCAGACCCGGCAAGCAAACCGGTGTAGGTAGCCGACATCGGGGAACCGACAGCGCGCCGGTCCTACATCTGGTGCACAGCGGCAGCACGCCGTGCGAGCAGCGTGGGCGAGCGTCCTTGCCTGACGTCGGTACTGTCTGCGCCCGGCGCGGCGGCACCGATCCGGTCACCAGGCCGTCGGCGTTGCATCCCGACCCGTGTCGGTCCTGGCGCTGGTGTACCTGATCGCGGCACCGGCGTCGCTGCGGCGGCGGCGCCTGGTCCCACCTGCTGCCCGGCGGGCTGGCCATCGTGGGTTCCGCCGGCTGGTGGATAGCGATCGTCGAACTCGTTGCGGCGAGCTACCGCCCGCGCACCGCGCACCGACCGTGCCCGCGCCGGGCTGCTCCTCTGGGGAGGATGGCTGCTGGTCACCACGGTCCGGCCGCAGCCCGACTGGCATCCCTGGCTGCGGATCATGGTGGCCGTCGCCGGCACCGCCGCAACGGTGGCGCTGCCCTTCTCCGGCCGGCTGTGGACCCGCTTCGCGCTGATGGCCGCCGGCGCGGCCACCCGCGTACGGCGAATGTCCGTGCTCGACGGTATCGGTGCGCGCCGGGTCGACGCGGCCCGGGTCGGCGCCTGCGACGGCGGGATCCGAAGATCGTGGTCAGGGTACGGTGGGCGGGGTCGGGGAGAGGGGTACGGCTGATGGCCGACGCGGTCACCAACGAGGCAACGGACGTGGCCGTTCCGGTCACCAACTGGGCGGGAAACGTCACGTTCGCCGCCCGACACATCCACCGGCCCACCAGTGTCGACGAACTGCGCCGGATCGTCGGCGCCGCGACCCGGATCCGCGCACTGGGCACCGGACACTCGTTCAACCGGCTCGCCGACACCGACGCCGAGCTCGTCTCGCTCGCCGGACTGCCCACCGAGGTCGTCGTCGACCCGGTGGCGTCGACGGTGACCGCCGGCGGCGGGATCCGCTACGGCGAACTCGCCGAGCACCTGCACACCCGTGGGTACGCGCTGCACAACCTGGCGTCCCTGCCGCACATCTCGGTCGCCGGGGCCTGCGCCACCGCCACCCACGGTTCCGGTCAGGGCAACGGCAACCTCGCCACGGCGGTGCGCGGGATCGAGCTGGTGACCGCTGCAGGCGACCTCGTCGCGCTGGATCGGTCCGACCCCGACTTCGCCGGCGTGGTGGTCGGCCTCGGCGGGCTCGGCGTCGTCACCAGTGTCACCCTGGCGATCGAGCCGACGTTCGAGATCGCGCAGTACGTCTACCAGGGGTTGTCGCGCGACGCGCTGGCCGACAACTGGGCGCGGATCGCGGCCAGCGGCTACAGCGTCAGCCTGTTCACCGACTGGACCAGCCCCGACATCGACCAGGTGTGGGTGAAACGGCGGATCGACCGGGACCATCCGCCGGTGGACGCCGACGGGTGGGGGCTGACCGCCGCGGACGGGCCCCGTCATCCCGTGCCGGGCATGCCGGTGGAGAACTGCACCAGCCAGCTGGGGGTGGCCGGGCCGTGGCACACCCGCCTGCCGCATTTCCGGCTCGACTTCACCCCGAGCAGCGGTGCCGAGCTGCAGTCGGAGTATCTGGTGCCGGTGGCCGACGCGGTCGCCGCGCTCGACGCGGTCGCCACGATCCGGGACCGGATCGCACCGGTGCTTCAGGTCTGCGAGATCCGGACCGTCGCCGCCGACGAGCTGTGGCTGAGCATGAACCACCGGCGGGACGGCGTCGCGATCCACTTCACCTGGACCGCCGACACGGCGGCGGTCGCCCCCGTCATCGCCGCCGTTGAGCAGGCGTTGGCGCCGTTCGCACCCCGGCCGCACTGGGGCAAGCTGTTCGGTATCGGTCCGGACGAGCTGGCCGGTCGGTACGAGCGGTGGAACGACTTCGCGCAGTTGCTGGCCCGGCACGACCCGACCGGAGTGTTCCGTAACGACTTTCTGGACCGCTACTTCCCGCGCTGACCCGGCAGCACGCCGGCCGCCAGCCGGTGGCCCGTGCCGGCAGGCCTGCCGGCGGCCGCTGTCGCGCCGACCGGGACAGCCGCTGGCGTGGCGACCGTGCCCGCGCCGCCGGTGCCGGCCGGGTCGTCGGCGACCGGCGGGCGCCACCTGCGCAGCCGCCACGCCTCGCCGTCGGCGGCAATCGCCTCGGCCCGTAGGCTCCGGGCCGCCGCCCGAGCAGTCTCCACCGCGGCCCAGGCGCCGCGTTCCCGTTCACCGGCGGCCAGGTAGTCGCGGTACCGGCCGTCCCGGATCACCGTTCGTAGTGCCAACTCCTGTTCCACCGGGTGTTTACGTGGATCCCAACCGTTGCGGTTGGCCAGTGCATCGGTCAGTTGCCGTACGGTCAGCTCCCGCCGCCAGTAGGCGCTCATTGCCGTGCGGTGCAGGTAGCGTTCCCGGTCGGCGTACTCGGCCGGTGTCCTGGCGGTGTCCGGGGTCGGCAGCGTCGCTGTCGAGGCCAGCCGCCGCACCGCCTGGTCGGCGTCGTCGAACTCCTGCCAGGCGACATCGACCTCAGCCTGGACAGCCAGCCATTCGGCGTGCTGGCGGCGCACCGTCTGCTCCGCACGTGCGGCGGCGACGGCGACCTCACCGGCGTATCGGTGAGCGTCACGGGCCTGTTCCACGCGGTGCCCTCGCCGCCGGAGCCGGCGGCCGAGCCACCTGGGCCCCTCGGCCAGGCCGACCGCCAGTCGGGCTACCCATGCCGGCAGCCGACCAGGTGCTGGTGCCGGCATCGTGCCGGTGCTTGCCGATGCCTGCTGGGTGCGAAACATGAGCAGGGTGAGCGCGAATCCTGCCGAAAGTAGCATTCCGGCCCAGATCGCGGTGGCCAAGGGGAGATCGGTCATCGTTACCTCGTTGGTCAAGGCGGGCAGCGGGGTGGCAGCGGCCCGGCGCGGTGCTCGTGGGACGCCGGGCCGCGGCAGTTGGCCGAGCCGGGTGAGGCTGGCCAGGGTCGCCGGCGGCGTGCTGCAGCCGGGGTACCTCTGACGTCAGTCAGTCGGAGAAGCGGACGGGTACGTCCGAGCGGGTCAGCGGCGCGGCGGAGCGCGTGGCCCGGCGACCTGCGATGCCGGACCTGACGCGAGGCCGGCATCGGCGGGACCGGTCCGCTCCTGGGCGGCGCTGTCCGGCGCGTACCCGGTCAGGCTCCGTGTGGCTCGCGTCGCGAAGTCGATCGGGCCGGGGCCGCGAGCATCCGTCGTGTCCTGGCTCAGTGCCGTGCCGGGTCGGGTCGACTCCGTGAGGTCGGCCGGTGCCGTGCCCTGGACGGCCGCCGACGGCGGCAGGGTCACCACATGTGCCGGTGAGGTCGCCCCCCAGGACCGGTACGGCTGATCGGCGGATCCGGCCGACAGAGCCAGGACCGCGATGGCGAGGCAGGTCAGCATCCTGATGGACCGACGGGCCACCCACCACAGTGGTGAAAGGTGTCCCGAGCCGCCCGACATGCTGACAAATGTAACGCGTCGCCCGCCGAGTCGGCGTAGACCGTGACGCAACAGACGAGTGACCGGTGGCACCGAGCCGGGCGCTCCCGTCACCGAGACGGCGCTATCGGCGTGGGGGGCTGTGCGGAGGTGCGGCGATCCGGGCAGTCGGGGGAGGATGGGCCGGTGACGGACGACAAGCAGGATCCAGGTGTGGCCCTGGTCACCGGGGCATCCCGCGGGCTGGGCAGGGTGATCGCCCAGGCCCTGGGGGCCGCCGGCTGGACGGTCGCGGTCAACTACCGCTCGGACGCCGCCGGCGCCTCGGCCGTGGTCGACACCATCCGGTCCGCTGGTGGCACCGCCGCCGCGTTCGGTGCCGATGTCACGCAGGAGGCCGCCGTCGCGGACCTGGTGGCTTCGGTGGCCGAGCGCCTCGGCCCGGTCCGGGCGTTGGTGGCCAACGCGACCGGCCCCCAACCGGAGCGGCGGATCGAGGAGTTGACCTGGCAGGACCACCTCGACCAGCTGACGTTCTTCGTGAAGAGCCCGACCCTGCTGGTGCAGGCGGTGCTACCGGGAATGCGTTCGGCCGGCGGTGGCCGGGTGATCCAGATCGGCACTGACATGTTCGACCGGGGACTGCCAGGCTGGTCGGCGTACGCCGCGGCGAAGGGCGCACAGATCGGCCTCACCCGGGTCTGGGCCCGTGAGCTGGGCCCGTCGAACATCACCGTCAACCTGGTCGCACCGGGTTGGATCCCGGTCGAACGGCACGCTGGCAGCACCGAGGAGTCGCTGCGGTCGTACGCAGCCGAGGTGCCGCTGCGACGCGTCGGCACGCCGACGGACGTCGCGGCGGCCGTTTGCTACCTGGCCTCGCCGGCCGCCGCCTACGTCACCGGGCAACGGATCACCGTCAACGGCGGGCACACCGCCTGACCGTGACCCCGCCGCGCTCAGCTGCGGTCGTCGATGCGGGCCTTGACGCCACCGGACTCGGCGAGCATGTGCAGCAGCGCCGACCCGTCGATCAGCTCCAGCGGCTTGCCGGAGGCGAAGTCGAATGCCGCTGGCACATAGCCGGCAGTGGTCACCAGGATGCCGTTCGAGGCGTTCTCGGCCTGTACGACGCCGAACAGGTCGCGGACCGCTGACACGCCGACCGTGGCGCCGCCGCGTCGGGCCAGCACGACGACCTTGCCGCCGAACAGCGGGCGGGGATCGTGCGCCATGCATTCCACCGTGCCGTCGGAGGTTGTGCGGACCTGCCGCATCTCCAGCCCGAGCCGGGTGAACAGGTCGGCGATCAGCTGCTGGAACTGGTCGGCCGCGATGGTCAACAGGTTCGGCCGTTGATCGAGGTCGGCCAGCACGTCGATTTCGTCGGCGAAGCGCTTGTCGACCTGGTCGAAGTCGATCACCGGTGTCACCGGGTCCAGACCGGCCGGGTGATCCGACAGCCGGGCGTGCAACCGGCGCAGACAGGCGGCCGGGTCGACCTTGGCCAGGTTGATCGCCACGAACTCCGCCCGGTTGGTACGCAGGCTGACCAGGCACGGGCGGGCCCGCCGCCCAGTGCCCGGGTCGAGCGTGTCGACGATCCCGTTGAGGGTGACCGTCTCGATCAACCCGGTGCGGTCCGCTTCGTACAGCTCGTGCACGGTCCGTAGGGTGATCTGGGTGATCACGTCGGCGTACCGCTCGACGATGTCGGCGGCCGGGCGACCGACCGCCGTGACCTCGTCGTCGTCGGGCAGGTAGCGGTACTCGTGGACCCGGGGAATGATGCCCACCGTGGGGAGCTGGTACTCGACCACGAGTTGGCGCGATTCCGGCAGATAGGCCAGCCGGTACCGCTGCGGGAAGTCGTCCGGGTAGACGGAGTTGCCCAGCACGAGGCCGAAGTACTCGACGACGGCCTTCGGATCCGCGGCGGCGAAGACGGCGGAGAAGCGGTCGATCGCCGCGTTGTGCGCGGCGACCTTCGCAGCCAACTTCTCGCTCTGCTGGTGGTGGCGTTCCTCGGCGGCGGCAAGTAGCCGCCGGCGTTGCGTCTCGGCTGCCTCGTGCTGCACCTTGGCCTGCTCGAAGGCCTGCTGCGCCTCGGTGACCTGCTGTTGGTGGCGGGCCTCGCCGCCGAACATCTTGCCCAGTCCGGCCGGCGCGGGCGGGGCGAAGTCCTGCCACTGCGGCGGCGACAGGGGAGTAGCGAGCTTCCCGGGATCGAACGGGGGTGGGGTGGTGCTGCGCTTGAGCCGGTTGAGGTCGATGTGGTCGTCGACCGCGAGAGTCTCGGCGAGCAGCTCCTCCAGCTCCTCCAACCGGGAGCGGATGTTGCCGTTCGCCGCCGCCACCTTGGCCAGCCGGGCTTCGGTGAACAGCCGCTTGCGTTGGCGCTCGTCCTCGGCGGCCGCGCGTTCGGCGGCCTGCCTGGCGTGCTCGGCCTCCCAGGCCAGCTGTTGATGCTGGCGGTACGCGAAGGCCTGGGTCCGCTGCTGGGCGTGCACCTGCTGTGCGTGCGCCCGCTGCATTTCCCGCATGCTGCTCATGTGTCGCCCCGATCGTCGCGCCGGCCATCACTGGACGTGCGTCAATCTTGTCCGAACGTCACAGTAGCGTCCAGTGTCCAGCGCTGGTGGCGGCGGTTCGCGCCCCACCACCCCGACCGGTTCGCTACGGGCCCTCGGCGAGGAGGACGGTGATCTGGCCGACCGCCCGGCGCAACCTCCCGCGTCCGGTGGTGCCAACCCGGCCGCGCGCACCCGGCTCACCGGTGCGTCCGAAGCGGTCCGGTTGCCTATCCTTGTGCGTACCTCCGCCGAGCGGGCCGGTGGTGACGGGTAGGGAAGGCGGACGGGGTGGCGGACGACGACATGGCGGCTGGTGGCCGCGACCCGTACCGGTGGCTGGAGGAGGTGCACGGTGAAGCGGCCCTCGATTGGGTCCGTGGACACAACCTCGCCACCGCGGCGACCTGGACCGAAGCTCCGGCCTTCGCCCAGCTACGGGACCAGATACGGCAGGTCCTCGACTCCGTCGACAGGATCCCCGACCCCACCTGGCGCGGCGAGCACCTCTACAACTTCTGGCAGGACGCCGAGCATCCGCGCGGGACGTGGCGGCGGACCACCATCGAGGACTACCGCGCGCCACAGCCCCGCTGGGAGGTCCTGCTCGACCTCGACGCCCTCGCCCGAGCCGAGGACGAGAACTGGGTATGGAAAGGTGCCTACGTGCTACGGCCGGGGTACGAACGCGCCCTGGTCAGCCTCTCCCGGGGCGGATCCGACGCCGCCGTGGTCCGCGAGTTCGACCTGACCACCCGGGAGTTCGTCGCCGACGGCTTCACCGTGGCGGAAGCCAAGAGCTCCGTCTGCTGGATCGACGCCGACCACATCTACGTCGGCAGCGACTTCGGCCCCGGGACCCTCACCACCTCCGGCTACCCCCGTACCGTCCGGAAATGGCGTCGCGGCACCGCGCTCGCCGACGCTGAGGTGGTGTTCGCCGGTGAGGCCGACGACGTCTCCGTCGTCGCGGTGCACGACCCGACCCCCGGCTACCAGCGCGACCTGGTGGTACGGCGTACCGAATTCTTCCGCAACCGCACCTTCCTGCTGCGGCCCGACGGCGAGTGGGAGCTCGTCGACGTACCCGACGACGCCGAGATCGACCTGCACCGGCAGTGGATGCTGATCGAGCTGCGCAACGCCTGGCAGGCCGGTGACGTCACCTATCCCGCCGGGGCTGTGCTGGTCACCCCGCTCGACGAGTTCCTCGCCGGTAAGCGCGAGCTGACCACGGTCTTCGAGCCGACCGAGCGCAGCGCCTACAGCTACCACGCCTGGACCCGTAACCACCTGCTGCTGGTGACCCTCACCGACGTACGCAGCGAGATCACCGTACTGACCCCCGGAGACGACGGCTGGCAGCGGCGGATGCTGCGCGACGCCGGCGGATTCGACCACACCGACGTCGCCGACACCGAGCCGGACCTCGGTGACGAGTTCCTGCTGCACACCGCCGGGTTCACCCGCCCGCCGACACTGCTGCACGGCAGCGTCGACGGCCCGACGCAGCCGGTCAAGACCGGGCCGGCCTTCTTCGACGCCGACCAGATGACCGTCCGGCAGTTCTTCGCCGTCTCCGCCGACGGCACCGAAGTGCCGTACTTCCTGGTCACCCCGGGGGAGACCGCCGATCCCGGACCGGCTGCCGGGCTGACCCTGATGACCGGGTACGGCGGCTTCGAGATTGCCTGGACGCCGGCCTACAGCGGGGTGATCGGCACCGGCTGGCTGGCCCGGGGCGGCAGTTTCGTGGTGGCCAACATCCGGGGCGGCGGCGAGTACGGCCCGCGCTGGCACACCGCCGCGCTGCGGGAGAACCGGCCCCGCGCGTACGAGGACTTCGCCGCCGTCGCCACCGACCTGGTCGCCCGCGGCCTGAGCACCCCGGAGCAGTTGGGCATCTACGGCGGCAGCAACGGCGGGTTGCTGATGGGCGTGATGCTGACCCGCTACCCCGAGCTGTTCGGCGCGGTCGTCGGCCAGGTGCCGCTGCTGGACATGCACCGTTACCACAAGCTGCTCGCCGGAGCTTCCTGGATGGCCGAGTACGGCGACCCCGACGACCCGGCCGACTGGGCGTTCATCCGGGAGTACTCGCCGTACCAGAACATCGCGCGCGGTCGGGCGTACCCGCCGTCGTTGTTTCTGACCTCGACCCGCGACGACCGGGTGCACCCCGGGCATGCGCGCAAGATGGTCGCCCGGCTGCAGGAGTACGGCCACGACGTGACCTACCACGAGAACGTCGAAGGGGGACACTCGGCGGCTGCGGACAACGCCCAGCAGGCGTTCAAGTGGGCGCTGCTGCTGGAGTTCGTCTGGCGTACCCTGACCGACCAGCGCCCGTCCCCGGCCGAAAGCCTGCCGACGACGCGGTGAGGTCCACCTCGCGGCGGGGCCACATCGGGTGGAGGCTGATTGACGCTATGCGGGCCAGCCGACGTCAGCCAGTCTCCAGCCGATGAGTCAGCGACGTTCCTGGATTGCGACCGGCACGTGGCGCTCAGGCCGGCGACAGCGCCGTCCAGCGGCAGCCACAGCGCTGCCGCTTCGTACCAGCGTCGGTGATCGGCTCTGACCGCTGCCTCGGCGTTCAGGCAGACGTCGGAAACAATCGCCGTCGGCACGCTGCTGCCCGATGGGCCGCTCGCCGGTGTCGGTGAAGTGCTCGCTGGCTAGCCCGGGTGCGGGCACTGCTCGACGGCGAGCCGGCCGGCTGATTGCTCAGGTGATGCCGGGTGCCCGGTCGCGGACGGGTAGGAACACCGTGACCACGGCCATGCATGACGCCCAAATGACAAGGATCATGGTGAGCTGGCCGCCGCTGATCCCTCCGTCGAAGAGCACACCGGCGGCGACTCCGACGGCGACTCCGGTGCCGAGCGTCGCGGCGACCGCCCACCGACGCTGGATCCAGCCCCAGAGCAGGACCGTGGTGAGCGCGGCCGTGAGCAGGCCGACCCCGATGGCCGGGAAATGCCCCTCCGGTACGCCGTGGATGATCATCTCCACCCCGCCGATCGGCAGGTGCAGCGGCTCCGTGGCGATACCTTCGAGCAGCTGCCGGGGCTGTTTCCAGACGACGACCGGCAGTAACACGAACAGCACCGTACCGGTGAGGATCGCGCGGCTGGTCGGGACGGGCCGACGGTGGTTGGCCGCGCTCCACTCCGGCGCGTACGGTCGTTTCCGTCGACCCAGCTGTGGCAACGGGATTCGGGCCGGGTCATGCCGATGGGCCAGCCACCACAGTGTGACGGCAACGATGGTGCCGATGATCGCCAGCGACTCCGGACGGTCCTCCATGGGCTGGTTGGCCGGCCAGCGCAGGAGTATCGCGGCGCCACTGACGGCGAAGACCGCTGCCAGCGCCAGTCCCAGCACCCTCCACCGTCGGGCGCAGCGCGACATTTCACTGCCGATCTTGTACCAGTGTTCGTCCCAGGATTCGGTTTCCCGGCTCAGCCGTGCCCAGTTGCCGAATCCTCGTACCCAGCCGACACCGATGAGCACGGCCGCCATCAGCGCGGCGACTCCGGCGAGCCAACCGGGTCGGGTGCCGTCGTCGGCCGACGCGTCGCCGACAGCGGCGTAGCCGAGGAGGAACAGCAGGACGGTGGTCGCGGCGCGGATCGGGTCGGCAGCCAACGGCAGCAGCACGATCAGCGGGCGTCCCGCCAGCAACAGCAGCCGGCTGATGCACGGTAGCCAGCCGCCGCTGACCGGCCAGGCGGCTCGGTAGCAGAGGTGGACGACCCGGCTGACCAGTCCGTACCGGTAGGCGACCGGAAGATCGCTGATGCCCTCGTTGCCGCGGGAGACCCGGTTGGTCAGCTGTTCCCAGTGATCCGTCGCCGGTCGTTGCCGAGGCTGGTCGGATTCGGTCTGACCGGACTCCTTGGCATCGTCGTCCTCCTCCAGCAGGATCTGGTACTGCAGCCAGCACTTCAGGGCGTTCTTGAGACATTCACGCTGGTCCGGTTGGAGCCGACTCGGGCCGGTGGGTTGGGCCGGCAGATCCCCGCTGTGGCCGGTGAGAATCTGGCGCCAGTCCCGACCGGAGACGCCAGGGACGGGCTCCTGCACCCAGCGCCGCCAGGCGCGGTCGAGCTCCGATTTGTCGCAGCAGCCGCAGAGCTTGTCGACGATCATGTCCGTGATGCCGGCTGCGGCGTCCAGCCGCCCCCAGGCCCAGTCGTTCGCGCGCCACGGTCGGCGGAGGAATCCGCCGAAGTTGTGCAGCGTGGTGCCGGCGAGTTTGGCGCGGGAGTTGATGACCGGCTCGGTCGGATCGAGCTGGCCGTTTTTCAGCCACTCGGTCAGCCGCTTTCGGCGTTCGCTGTAGTCGATGTTGCGGAACTTGCCCTGCAGCGGGCTGCGTTGACTGCCGGTGATCTTGTGGTAGTGGATGACCGGCTGTACGCCCGGTATGCCGCCGGCGACCGCGAACAGAGTGTGCAGCTTCTTGATCTCCAGGTTCTTGAGGATGTCGCAGTCATGAATGTCGTAGAACGCGGAATCACACCAGCTGCGCTGGTCGTCGGAGCATACGCCCGGGTTGAAGGGGCGGTGGGCGATGGAGCCGCCCTGCTCGAGTAAACCGCAGCGGAGCTCCTCCGCGATCCGCCAGATGTCATCGAGGGCGTTTGTCCTACCGCCTTCGGTGAGGCTTACCTCTTTGGCCATGTACTTCGTGGGGTAGCGTTCAAGAAGTCGCCGGTTGAAGGAGCGTTCGTCATGTCCGTCGTCGCGTATCGCCCGATCCAGGTCGCCGCCGAGCCCGTGTAGTCCTTTTTGGAGCGCACGGGCGCGCCGGGTGGCAGCTGCCAGGTCAGGATTTTCCAGCGGGCCACCCGGTCCCTGGAAGTCGCGGAGCAGCTCGGCGCCGGCGAGGTCGCGGATATGGTCGGCCACCAGTAGGAGCCGGTACGACTTCCGCTTGGTACGGGAGAGCTGGTCGCATGCTTCGTCGAATTCCTTCGTGTCGTCGTACCGGGAGTTTCTGTTCTTCTCCTCCAGCGCGCGTATCCAGGCGATCATCAGCATGATGGCGCCGTAGGCGGCCTCGATGTCCTGCAATTCGTTGTGCTCGTTGGTGATCTCGCGGGGATCGGTTTCCGGTTCGGCTGTGTGGTATATGTCGGCCAGTTGGCTCCGGATGTGTAGGGCTTCGTATTCGCCGAGCACGTGGTATGGTCCGGACAATGCCGGTCTGCCGATCGAGTATTCTGACGGCTTGGTCAGGATCTCGGCGATCTTCTGCGCGTCGACCGAGAGACGGTATTCGCTGTACTGTTTCGCTGCCGGTGGGAGCGACTGACTGTCCGGTGTGCCCGATCTGTTGCCGGCGACCAGCCGGCAGATCCGACAGTTACATGAATTTCCCGTGCCAAATCGTCGTGACCGGCCCCGCTCGGTCATCGAGACCTGCTGAGTGAGCAGGTGTTGCCGGATCTGGGCTGCCGATCCGATATCGTTGGTACTGCGGATCGCCCCAAGTTCCTCTTCTTCGGTCTCCGCACGCTGTTTTAGGGCGATGGCCCGGAAGAGGACCCGAAGCCAATGCACCGCCCCTTTCTCATCGTGCCGGCTTGCGGCCTTCGCGGATGGCGACGGGTCCGGATCGAGATAGACCAGCCGACGGTCAGTCGGGGACGAGGCCGCTGTCCGACAGATCGCCAGCAACGCCCGGCGGATCGGGATGTTGTCGAAGATGCCGCCGTCAACGACGTGGAACGGTTTCGAGTTCAGATGCAGGCTGGTTTTCTCGGGGCGCAACCCGGAGAAGACCAGCGACATCTCGGGCACCGCGGTCCGGTCGGCGCCGCTGCCGTACTCCAGCTTGTACTGGTGGCCGGCGACTGCGTGGATCGACGCGGGCTCGAACGCTCCCGGGAACGACGAGGTGGCCCGGGCGGCGAGCGCGAGCCGGTCGAGGCGGAACTTGACCGGGTGCGGTGGCTCGTCGCCGGGGTGGTCGGTGGCGTCCGGGCGGTCCTCCGGCCCGGGAAAGTCGGTGACGCCGGTGTCCAGGGGAGCCGTCCGCCGGGTGAAGTGGAACTGAGCCTGCCCCTGTGCCAGGCTGCGTTCCAGGCTCTGATCATGATCGACGAGCAACGTCGCGGACAGATCCACGGTCATGTCGGCGGCCGCGAGTTCACGTCTGCCCCGGTCACGGAGCTTGTAGAGCGCCTGACAGATCCGTCGGTACAGGTACCGGTCCCCGGCCAGCAGCGAGGGGACCCGGCCAGCCGGGCGAGGCTTGCGCAGCATCTGCCACATGTCGGCGTCGTCGAGCCAGAGGTCGCGCACCTCGTCGACGGTTGCTCCGGCGCACTGCGCGACGCCGTAGACGACGGCGTTCAGTCCTCCGGCGCTCGCACCGGCGAGCACGTCGATCTTCACTTCGTTGTAGCGGGCGAGCCGGAGCAGGCTTGCGTAGATCTCGGCTCGATGCTGCTGCGTCGGGCGCTCCGGGGACTTCCCGCGGCGCAGAACGGCCGTCCGCTGCAGCCCCGGCTTGGTGCGCCGCAGCACGTCCAGCTCGGCCACCGCCCCGCCGATCCAGGTGGCGAGGCTGACGCCGCCGCGCATGGCGAGCGCAATTCGTAGCTCGCGCCGGTTGGTCTGCGCCTCGTCGTCCGACATCTCCGCTTCCGGCGGTTGGTCGTCCAGCGTGCTGCGCGGCTCGCACGGGCCGCATTGCTCCTCCGGCATGATCACCTCCGGGCGGTCGCTGGGAGGCAGCCTGATGGTCGCACGAGGTCGGGCCGGTGCGAGCGGAACCAGCAGGAGCTCACCCTGTGACAGCCAGGCGCCGACGGCCCATCACTCCGTGATAGGGCGGGACCGGTATAGCCGTACACATTGAAGTTGCTATTTTTGTCGATAGTGTTCGCACCGGGTACCCAGCAGCGCCTGTCGCTCAGGCGCACCACCTGTCGCCGGGCTCGCCCACGAGGCTGGCCCGGACCCCCCGACGATGAGGACACCTCGACGATGAAGGCACTCCCGCTCCTGTCCCGGCTGCTGCTGGCCACCGGGCTCGCCGCCGCCAGCCTGGCCATGCCCGCCGCTGCCCAGGCCGCACCGGTGTCGAGCACGGCAGACGACATCGGCATCCTGGTGGTCAACGGCCGCCCGGCGACCGAGAACTACTCGTTCCTCGTGTACACGTCCGGTTGCACCGGGTCGCTGATCAAGGCGAACTGGGTGGTCACCGCGAGGCACTGCCCGACTCCGAGTTCGGTGCGGGTCGGCAGCGTCAACCGCAGCAGCGGCGGCACCGTGGTGTCGGTGATCCGGGCGGTGAACCACCCGACGATCGATGTGAAGCTGATGCAACTGGCGAGTTCGGTCAGCTACGCGCCGGCTCCGATCCCGACCACCTCCGGCGCGGTCGGCACCGCGACCCGGATCATCGGCTGGGGTCAGACCTGCGCGCCGCGGGGCTGTGGCTCGGCACCGACGGTCGCGCACGAACTCGACACCTCGATCGTGGCCGACAGCCGCTGCCTGGGAATCAACGGAACGTACGAGATCTGCACCAACAACACCAACGGAAACGCCGGTGCCTGCTACGGCGACTCCGGCGGTCCGCAGGTGCGGATGGTCTCCGGCCGTTGGAACCTGATCGGTGCCACCAGCCGCGCCGGCAACAACAGCTCCGTCTGCGCGACCGCCCCGTCCATCTACGGTGACCTGCCGTCCATCCGTACCTGGATCAACACCCAGGTCGGCGGGCTGCCTGCCTGATTCCTCGCTTGACCCGTGCGCCGCACCGGCGAGTCCGGTGCGGCGCACGTCCATGCCTGACCGTCGGCAACGTATGACTGTCCGCCGTCCTGTCGCCACCGCTTGGGCCGATCGGTGGGTTGCGGTCGTAGCGCTGCCCGCCGACGATTGTGCGCGCGAGTGATTCCGGCCCGCCGGTGGTCGTTGCTGACTTGTCCCCCGGGGCGTACTCGTGGAGTTTCTCACTTCGAACGACATTCGTTCCTCGCAAATTCGCTCCGTCTCCACGCGGTTGCCTGCAGTGTTCAGTGGGTTGTCGGTGGTGGGGAGCCCCGATCGTCCACGGCTAGCTCGTCAAGCCACTGACCTGCGAAAACGAACTTTTCGGATCGGCGTTGAACCCCCCGCATTGACCGAAAGTACGATGTCCTCAGGTTGAGGGATACCCGCCAATTTTCCATCAACGGTGACTCGACCCAGATAAGGGAAGGGTCTGCTTGACAGTCCTGGATTCCCGCTTTTAGCGTTGCCACACGTAAACGTGGTGCGAACTCGTCCCGGCAATGGAAGTGGCGTTTGAAGGCACCCGTTTGACCAGCACCAGCAGTGTACGGCTGCCTCCACCGGACGACGCCTGTCAACCGCGCCGCCCTCGACGAGAAGGAGTAGGTAACCCCCCATGTACAGGTCGACACAACGGCGCAGTTCGACCCCGCGTGGCCGAAGCCAGCGCGGCATCAACGGTCGGAGCAAGCGGGTCATCGCTGTTCTCGGCACGGTCACTGTGTTCGCAGGGATCGTCGCAGTCACCCAGGTCTCCTCGGCGAACGACCAGCTGAGAACATCTTCCGAATGCGTCGCGCCCAGCCCCGGCGCTGCTGCTGAAGGTGGCGTCACCACCACCGTGACCAGGGAGAACGGGCGCGAGGTGCGCCACCACTGGGGCGACGGTCAGACCACGCTGGAGGAATGTGAGAGCGGCACGACCGTGTTCGCCGCTCCGACCATCGCTTGCCCGTCGGTCGAGGACCAGCTGCCGGAGATCCCGGCGGCGGCGCGCACCGAGGTGGCCGACAACCTCCAGTTGCTGCAGTCCCAGATCGACGAGGCCAACAACCGGCTCGCCGACAGCGTCGGCGAGGGCGGGCCGAACTTCATCAACAACGCCATCCTCGACCCGCTGGCCAGCGCGCGGGTCGCCACCCTCGACCGGATCGCGATCGCGATCGGGCGGGTCGCGCCCCGCCCCCGGGACCTGGACGAGCTGGCCACCTGTGACCTGGTCAACCAGCCGACAGGCGACGGTAACGACGACGGCGATGCCGGCAACGACGGTAACGACGACGGCGATGCCGGTAACGACGGTAACGACGACGGCGATGCCGGCAACGACGGTAACGACGACGGCGATGCCGGTAACGACGACGGTAACGACGACGGCGATGCCGGTAACGACGACGGCAACGACGACGGCGACGCCGGCAACGACGACGGCAACAACGGGCTGGAGATCCTGGCCAACAGCTGTGAGAACAGCAACCTGGATGACCACGACGGCTTCCAGATCGGCAACCGCTGCGTCGACACCCAGATGGGTGAGGTCGGCGCCGCCAGCAACAACCCGTCGCTGCTTATCACGGAGTTCCCGGATGAGGTCGACGCCAACGAGCCGTTCACCATCCGGGTCAGCACCCGCAACCTGATCCGTGACCGCTTCCTCCCGGCCGGGCAGGGCGGCTACTACGTCGAGAGCTCGCTGCTGAACGAGCAGGGCCTGACTCGCGGTCACTTCCACACCGCGTGCCGGCTGCTGCCCTCGACCGACGAAGCGCCCGACCCGGCTCCGGCTCCGGAGTTCTTCGTGGCGACCGAGGACGGCGGCGGTGGTGCCCAGCCAGACCAGGTGACGATCCAGGTATCTGGGATGCCGCAGTCCGGCATCGCGCAGTGTTCGGTCTGGGCTGGTGACGGATCGCACCGGGTGCCGATGTCGGAGCGGGCCAACCAGACGCCGGCCTTCGACTCGGTCCGGATCCAGGTCAACTGATCACGCGCTTCGGGTAACCGCAACGACCCAGCCGGTGCAGGGCACGGACTCGATCGAGTCCGTGCCCTGCACCGCATGGTGGGTGGATCAGGACAAGATCGCCAGGTGGAACCCGCGGTCGGCGAGGACGCCGGCGCTGGTATAGGTCTGGATGAAGACGCCGTTGGCGATGCCGGCCCGGCCGACGACGGTGATCTCACCGGGGGCGGACGCGCCGACGCTGCCGGGCAGGCCGATCGTGCCGACGTACGCCGATCCGGTCAGATCGTGGCTGAAGACCACCTGGTAGGTGCCGACGGCGAGACGCAGCGCGGAAACCGCGCCGAATCCACGGACCAGACCCCCGGCGGCGTTGACGACGGCGAAGAACGTCTGCGCGGTCGGCGGCATTCCGGATGTGGTGGCGGGGACAAGGGCGATGCTGGCCCGTTCGCGGTCGGTCTTGGTGGCGGGCGGTTGCTCGATGACGGCGGCGCTGAGCTCCGCACTGGTCGGTTCAGACATGTGCACTCCTCGGGTGCGGCGTGTCGCGGCATGGACGCGAACTGCCGGAAGGGGATCGATGACGTCGCCCGTGGGGCCCCAGCGGATCTGAACGCAACTAAAAGTCTATGAATAAATACGGAGAGTTACCATTGATGAGCCTGTCCAATCGAGGACAGCCTGGTGGTGCTCTCGCCGCCGCCAGGCTGGAGCTCAGGGAAGCTGTGCTCCGGCGTCGGACAGTCGGCGCTCGAGGAGGACAGCTAGAGGAATCGACTCGCCGTCGCGACCGCCTGCGCCGATCACCAGCCGGGGTTGTGCCGGGGTGAGTTGAACGCCGGCCATCCGGGCACGCAGGCTTGGTAGCACAGTCAACAGGTAGAGGTTGCCGTCGGTGCCCACGGCCAGTGAGTGATCCGATTTCAGATACCAGCCGTGCAGGCCGGTCCGGTAGTGACCCCAGCCCCGGTGCGGCCGGGCGACCAGCCGGTGTGCGGCGATCCCCTGCTCGTGCGCCGTGGCGACGAAGCTGGCGATCAGCGCCACGGCTTGCCGGGCTTCGGCCGCGCTGCGCTGCCGCTGATCGGCCGCGTGCGCCGCGATTGCCCGCTTGCGCTGCCGCGCCCAGTCGTCCTGGTCCCGCCGATCCACCGACCCACCGTACTGTCGTCGGCTCACCGGCCTGGCGTCGGCCTCCCGCACCCGGGGCACTGCGGATCGGGCCGGGAACGTGCGGGAAGCGGGGGAGCGGGCCGGGAAGGTGCAGGGGAGCGGGCCGCAACCTTGCGGCCGGTCGGGCAACCCACTGCTACCGGGCTCCTTGACCAAGGCCAAAGCCGGTAGGGGTGACGCCGATGCGATCGGTGCCGCCCCTACCGGCCGGAAATCGAGGTGTGCTGGGCAATGCCTCGGTCACGGCCGCAAGGAAGAGCCGGTCGGTTCGTCCACCTCGACGAACTCGATCCGTCCGTCGACGGAGTCGGTGCCGTCGCGGTGCGCGATGGCGGACCGGGCCATCGCACCGGCCAGCCAACCCAGCGCCACTCCTGCGGCGGCGGCACCGGCGATCCACGCCCATGGCATCGCGGGACGTCGTCCGGCGAGCGCGTCCACGGCGGCCATCGCTCGCTGCCGGGCTTCTCCGGTGGCCGGCCCCACCCGGTGGCCCGCTTCGCTGGCCATGTGCGAGGTGTGCTGGCGGGCCAGGCGGGCCGCGTCGCCAGCGGAACCAACCGCCGAGACCAGCTGGTCCCATGCCTGGTCGGTGATTCGTTGCGGCTTTCTGCGGCGCTCCAACAGGTTGGTCGCGAACATGCTGCTGCTACCTCCTCCGGCGCCGCGACCGCCAGCGGGAGACAGGTCGGGCGGGTGCGACGCGTTGCGATGCGTTGCGTTGCGATGCGTTGTTCTGGGATGCCCAGCCGGCGACCGCCCCAAACGTCGCGCGCCGGTCGGGTGTCGGTTGTGAGGACCTGCCGGGACGCGGTGGCCGGTTGGGGATGTCCGGGACGTGGGGCGCGTAGCGTTCCCGGGGCAGGCGTGGGCAGACAGCCTGTGTTCTGTCGCAATGGGCGGCTAGGGTTGGAGCAACAGCCAGTCATGCTCCCCTGGCTGGTGCGCTCGGCTACCACGCACGTGCGGGATGGCAGGTCGCTTCCGGTATCCGGTGCGTTGCTCGACGCGATGGGGGCTATTATGCGGGATGTCTGATTGTGAGTGATGTCTTAGCCGTCGGGCGCAGATCTGGCCAGTCAAACGCTGGCGGGGACGCGCACAGAGGAATACCCTCGGTCGCGGCCCGCGTACTGACGAGACGCCCTGGTGGGCGAGTGGAGGTGCTCGCGTGAGCCTTTCGATAGTCACATCGACGCTGCCCGGTGCAGTGGTGGAGATCTCGCCGCAGGGTGAGATCGACGTTGATACCGCACACGAGGTGCGTGAGGCGATCCAGGCGGTGCTGACCAAGGGCCAGCCGACCCGGATCCAGCTCAACATGCGGCTCGTGACCTTCATCGACTCGGTCGGCATCAGTGCGATGGTGGCCGGTTTCCAGGCGGCAGAGGTGAGTGGCATCAAGCTCGTCGTCACACAACCGAGTCGTTTCGTGCACCGTCAGTTGTGGGTGACCGGATTGCTGGGGCTGTTCGGCGCACCGGAGCCGTACGTCGGCGATGGCGCCGAGCGCGAGGTCCCGCAGCGCTGAGCTTGGGGTAGCGTCGCGTTGATACTTTTCAGCGAGGCTTGTCGCGAAACTGATCTTGCTGGAAAATATTCCCTCGTGACATGGTTGCGGATGGGTACGACCATTTCGTGGCGCTATGTCCTACTTCGTCCGATCGGTCGAGGTGGCGTGTCCATCGTCTACCAGGCGATTGACGTAGCGAACGCGCGGCCGTGCGCGGTCAAGCTGCTCGCTCCGGCCGCCGCCGGTGACACTCGGGCCCGAGACGGGATCCGCCGCGAGGCGCTGATCGCCCAGCGCCTGCGTCATCCCAGCGTGCCGCGGGTCTTCGACGTCGGCGAGTTGCCACTCGCCGATGGCTACACGTCCTCGTACGTGGTGATGGAGCTGCTGATCGGCCAGCTCCTCACCACCCGGCTGGCCGATGGTCCGTTGCCGTGGCGGGAAGCGGTACGCACCGCCGCCACCGCGGCGGACGTTCTGGCTGTTGCCCATCGTCGTGGCGTTGTCCACCGCGACCTCACCACCAGCAACGTGATGTTGACCAGCGGTGGCGCCAAGGTCATCGACTTTGGGTTGGCCACGGTGACCGACAGCTCCGCCGCCGGTTCCCGCCGCCCGCCGGTCCGCTGGTCGACCGCCACCCACCGGCACGAGTTGCCAGCTCATCCGCTTGGCGGTGCCGGTCGACCCGGCGATGATGTCTACGCTCTCGGGGTGCTGCTCTACACGATGGTGACCGGGCGGTCGCCGTACCTCAGCGCCACTGCGGGGTCGCCGGCACCGGGCCTGCGTTTCAGCGCGCTGGCACCCACTCCGGTGCTGGTCGTCGCCGGGCTGCCCCGATTCGTCGCGGATCTCTGCCGTGCGTGCATGAGTAAACAACCGGGGGACAGGCCGACCAGCAGCGAGGCCGCGTTCGCCCTCTGGGAGCTCGTCGACCGCCCGAGCGATCATCCGGTCAAGGCCGTCGCAGGCTGACCGGGACAGATGAGGCATCTTCCCCCAACCGTCGCGTCGGGAAAGGGCCTCATCTGTCGTCGGTCCAGATCAGCCGAGCTGGAACGGCACCCGGACCGTCGACTGCCCGGCCGCTGCCGTGGCCGCGTCCACCCGAACGGTCGTGGGGGCGTTGCCGATCGCGTTCCACAGCTCCAGCCGGACACAGCCGTTGCTCATCGCCCGGAACTCACCGGAGGAGGAGCGCAGGCCGGCGGTCTGCCGGTACGACTCAGTGCCCGACACCGGGTCGGTGGCGAAGTAGTGGTAAGTCTGCGACCTGCTGTAGGTGCCGGTGCCGGCGAAGTCGTACGACACCCGTGCCTGGATGCCGGCGCCGACCGCGGTCCCCGCGTCCACCTGAAGGCTGAACGTGGTGGCCGTCGACCGGTAGGACCCGGTCAACCCGCAGGCCCGGAAGGTGACCGGGTTGTGTGGCGTACCGTCGTAGTTGGCCCCGCCCGCGGACGGCAGCGTCACGGTCGTCGCGGCCGACCCGGTGGTGTTGGTCAGGGTGCCGTCGGATCGCAGGTGGAACAGATCCGAGGTCGCCGGTGGGTTGGTCGGGTCCGGGGTCGGTGGTGGTGGTGTGCCGGTGGGGGAGACGCTCGGTGACGGCGTCGGGCTGGTGATCGGACCACCACCAGCGTTGCCGCCACTCCAGGTGTACGCCCCGGCGGTGGCCGTCCGTCCGGCCGGCACCGTCAGCCGGGTCCCGTCGGAGAAGGTGACCGTCACCGGTGCCGCGGTGATGTTGGCCGCGACGTAGGTGCGGGCTCCGTTGCGGTTGAACACCGAGTACAGCGGGGTGTCCGCGGTGACCCCGGTGTCGACCCTGCCGAGCGCGGCCAGGTTGCGGACCCAGTGGAAGGTGTGTGCCCGGCTCTCGCCCTCCTCGACGGGATAGTTCGGGTTGGCCCGCAGATTGGCCAGGGCGGCGTCGCCGTCGCCGAGCGCCTGGAACGACCAGAGGATGTCCTGCCAGACGGTCGGCGGGCCGCCGTTGTTGGTGACCAGCGCGTTCCAGTTGGTCGCGACGTACTCCGGCCGGTAGCCGAGGTAGAGCGAGCCGCCGGTGATCGGCAGCATGTTGATGCCCTGGATCATCTCCGGGTCGGCGCTGAACCAGGTGGCGTACGCCCCGCCGTCGCCCCAGACCATGCCCACCGAGCGGTGCCCGAACGCTGCCGGGAAGTTGGAGTCGGACGAGTCGAACCAGTACTCCTGGATGGCCGCCGACTGGGTGGTGTAGACGAACAGCCCGGCGTCGCGGATCGCGGTGTTGCCGGTGGCCAACCCCCACTGGATCAGAGCGTAGGCGAAGTTCATTCCCTCCGACGACGACTCCTGGTTGTTGCCGGCGAAGAAGGCGCCGTGTCCGGCCGCCCAGTCGTGCCCGGCGTAGATGTCGAAGTCACGCAGGAACGGGAACATCGCGTCGTTGCGGTCCCAACTGTTCGCGTCACGGATGAGCAGGTTGACCATGCCCCCGTACTGGCTGGACGACGCCCACGTCGGGTCGAACTTGGCCAGGGTGGCGGCGGCGGCGATGTAGTAGCCGTAGTGGAAATGGTGGTCGTTGAGGTCGGTGTCGGAGCCGTACGAGGCCGGGTAGCCGACCAGGGTGCCCCATGCCTGGTCGTAGAAGAAGACCCGTTCGGCCTTGCCGGGGCTGGCGGTGAACCAGGGTCATTGCGTAGTCGAGTAGCTGCTGGTCACGGTGGTGATGAGGTCGTGTGGGCGGCGGTTGGCGCG
>NZ_JBHMIM010000015.1:0-115630 GCF_048060115.1 Micromonospora sp. LOL_023 | reverse complement strand
GCCTTCGCCGTCTACCGCATCTAACAAACCGTGATCAAATCAGGCATAGAGGAACAACGCCGGGGCCGTGGGCCCAACTCGTCCTCTGTGGCGTCAAACAGCCGACCGGGCACCGGGCAAACTGGGCACGACCTGCTCCGCCATCAGCCGCAACGTACGTTCCGACTCCTGCTGTGACAAGTGGCCGGAGTGGAGATTGAGGCTGACTACCAGATTGTCGCCGAACCGGTTTGCGACCGTAGCCAACTGTTGAGCCACCGTCTCAGGAGTGCCGGCCAAGATCTTGTTCTTCGCCAGCTTCTGATCGAACCCGGCCCGCAGCCGGGTATCGGCGAGCTTTTCGTAGCCAGGGTAGGAGCTGCTGCTCACCCGGCCCCAGCTACTAACCGCCGCGCTGATCGCGGCACCGTTGCGCTCGTCGTCGTACCGACCAATCCGATACGCCTCCTCAGCATCGTCGGCAATGTAGCACGGATAACCCAGATGGACTTCTGCGTCGGACGGATCGCGGCCAGCGTCGGCCCAAGCCGCGCGATATACGCGTAGCGCCTCCTGCATCTGTTCAAGGCTCAGTATTCCGGGGACAAGTTGGAGGCGATGCCCGAGACTTCCTGCGGCCTTGCACGAATCGAGACTGCGTGCGCTGGTGACATATACGGGCGGGTGCGGGCGCTGGACAGTGCGCGGGAGTAAGGTAACGGGGCCAAACGAGTGAAACCGGCCCTCGAATCGAACATTTTCACTTTCCCACAGCGCTTTACATGCTTCCACGCCCTCGTCGAATCGCTCCCGGCTTTCGTCCATCGGCACACCGAACGCCTCGAATTCGTCGGGAAGGAACGCTCGGCCGAAGGCTACGTCCAGCCGTCCGTGTGAGAGGTTGTCGAGCATGGCAAGCTTGCCGGCAAGTTTGATGGGATGGGTGAACGCCGGTATAACGGCGCTGGTACCGATCCGGATTCGGGTGGTCCTGGCGGCGACGGCGGCCAGGAACGTTACCGGGTCGGGGCTGTATCCGCCGTAGGTGAAGAAGTAGTGTTCAACCGTCTTGATGTGGTGATACCCGAGTTCGTCAGCCAGTACCGCGAGCGCGAGGCACTCGTCGTAGTACTGTGAGGCGGCCTTGTCCTGTAGGCCCACCGTCGGGAAAAACGTCACTCCGATTTTCACAGTGCCCTCGCATTGTCAGTCGGATGTCATCGGTTGAGCGGTGTCGGATCGGCCGCCGCGTCGGGCTCAGCCAGCTCCGTCGTAACGGACGATGCGGTGCGCGACCTGCCAGCAGCCGTTCGTCTGGACCAACAGGTCCTCGGCGTATGTGCTGACGTATACCCGGCGTCCGGCACCGGGTGGGACTCCTACCGCGAAGGCGTAGTATCCGGTGCGGAGCGATTGGTCGGAGTCGTCTCCGACCTGGAGCATGCCGAGCCAGTGGCGGCGTTCCGATTTGTCGCCTGCGAGCTGATCGATCCTGCGCTGTGCGGCTATCCGGATTGCCTCGCGACCGCGCAGCGGCTCCACGTCCACGTTCTGGCCGAACACGCCGTCGTCGCAGAAGGTGTCAGCCCAGGCCCGCGCGTCCCCCGCGTCGAGCAGCCGCATTTGTCGAGCGTAGAACTGCTGGACGCCGGCATACAGTTCCATGGTCGTGTTGGCACCGTGTGCTGCCATCGGTAGGATCACGCCCAGCCCTTTCTCGTGGGTTGCGCCCGCGGCGGCCTGTCCGGGATACGGGGAATCGTGTGCCATTCCAACCTTGCAGGCCGATCTCGAACCGTGCTCGAATCTAATCTGAAGACCGCAATGCCACACGGCCATGGCCGGGCAGCCGGTGTGCAGCCTTCGGTGGGCCCGAACCCGCCCGGGCTGGTGCCAGGCCGCCCTTTTCACCGCCGGTGATTGGGGTGGCAGGGGCGTCGGCGAGGGTGATGACTGCGGACAGCGCTGGGCGCGGACTCGAGCGTCACGACACCACGGTGGCATGGCTGGCGGTGTACGCCGCGCCACGTCGAAGGTGCGCCAACTGATGCGTACCAGTTGGCGCACCTTCGGGGCGATCGTGGCGCGGGGGTGAGCCGACACCGGAGTCGTCACCGACCCTGATACCGGCAGGCTGTGGTGCGCCGACCTGTTACATGTCGTGGCACTGGCAACCGGAGCTTTGGACCTGCCATACCGACAGGGATGGAACCAGGCCACCGGCTGCGGTACCCGCCCAGCGCAACACCACCCGCACACTCAGGAACACAGGGTGGGCGCTGCGGAGGAACTGGACGACCTCACCGAAAGCCCAGCAGGCCGACCTGGACTGGATCGCGATCGGACCCATACACGCTATCGGAGATCCATTAGAATGCCTCAGTCAGCCGACATATGGCACGGCTGCCTTGGCAGTCCGCAGCGCATTCGCCCACCAGAGCAACTGGTCCATGAAGGACTTCGCGGCAGTGCTGACCGCCTCTGTCTGGTGCGGCTGGCCCTTCTCGTCGAACTGACTGTGTGCCATGTGGAAGCTGACTGTCTCCCGGATCGTCACCGCCTGCAGTTCCGCGAAGACCAGCCTTAGCTGTTCGACCGCACGAAGGCCGCCTGCCAGACCGCCGTACGACACGAAGCCTACCGGCTTGGCCTTCCATTCCTCGAGGACCGAGTCGATGGCGAACTTCAGCGATGCGGGGTACCCGTGGTTGTACTCGCAGGTGATGACGGCGAAGGCGTCGGCGGCACCGGTCCGCGACGTCAGCTCATTGATCTCAGGAGTCGGTTCCGCCCGGTGCCTGCTGGGAAGATCGAGGTCAGCGAGGTCGATGAGATCCACTTGTACGTCGTACTGCCTGGCTTGATCGACGAACCAGCGAGAAACAGTTTCAGAGAACCGCCCCTCACGAGTGCTGGCGACGATAACGGCGAGACGGATCTGTTTTTCAGACATTGTTTGGCATTCTCCCGAATGAGAAGGGGCGTGGCTACTGTTTGGTGAGGCTGGGCGGGATCAAGTGATCATGGCGACACTGCGTTCTTGACCAGATCGTTGAAAACTTCGATCGGCTTCAGCCAGTTCAACGTCTGATGCGGTCTGCCGTTCAACTCTGAAGCGACCTTATCAAGATCATCCTGGGTGTGCAAGGAAAGATCCGTACCCTTCGGAAAATACTGCCGGAGCAGACCATTCGTGTTCTCGTTGCTCCCACGCTGCCACGGCGAATGCGGATCACAGAAGTAGACCGGCATCCCCGTCCGAACCGTGAAATCAGCATGCCGGGCCATCTCCTTCCCCTGATCCCAGGTCACACTCCCACGCATGAACTCCGGCAACGTCTCCATCTTCGCCGCGAGCAGGAAAGCGACCCGGTCAGCGGTACGGTCGAACGGAATCCGCACCAGCATGACGAAACGGGTGGTCCGCTCGACCAACGTGGCGATCTGGGACCTGTTGCCCTTCCCGATGATCAGATCACCCTCCCAGAACCCGGGCACCGCCCGGTCCTCAGCCTCCACCGGCCGCTCGCTGATGTTCACCATGTCCTTGATGGAACCCCTGGCCACGACAGGACGCGACCGGTTCACCCGCTGCGTACGACCACGCCGCAGCGCCAGCTTCAGCTGCGTCCGCAGCTCCCCACGCGCCTGGAGGTACAGGCACTCGTAGATCGTCTCGTGCGACACCCGCATCTCCGGGTCATCAGGATGATCCACCCGCAACCTCTCGCCGATCTGCCGCGGTGACCACCTCTCCGCGAAACCGTCGTTGACCGCATCGTGCAACCGCCGCGAAGACTCCAGCTTACGTGGCTTCGGTCGCAGACGATTCCCGTCGCAACGCGCCTGCGCCTCGACCGCACGGTAATCCAACGATCCACCGTTGCGTGCGATCTCCCGAGCGATCGTCGAATGGTGCCGCCCGAGCAACCTTCCGATGGACCGAGCCGACGCCGAATCACCACCCCGGCCCAACTCCCGCGAGATCGTTTCTCGCTCCTCAACCGTCAACGGAGAAGACCCGCTCATCTACCACCCCGATCACTCGACACCCAAGATCATTTTGCCGGGTGTCGCCATGACCGTTTGACTCCGCCCTGTCTTCGTTGTCGGTCGTGCTGTGCCAGGCACGCTCCACGTCAGACCAGGTGGCCGGCGCGGCGGGCAACGGGCTGCGGTTGTCTGCCCGGAGACCGTCGAGCAGGATGCCTAGAAACCGCTGCCGGAGGGCAGGATCGCGATTGCTGTGAGCCGCCCGCAGTTCCCTGAGGGTATGCAGGAGCAGTACCAAGTCGTGGGCGTTGACGTCCGGCCGTAGGCTGCCGTCGCGCTGGGCGTACTCGACGAGTCGCTGCACCGCCTCGCGGGTGCGCTTGCTCGCCTGGAGAACCTCATCGGTCACCGTGAACGGGCCGGTCAGCCGGGGCGAGCCGTCCACGCCAGCCTCGACGCACGTGTCGATGAACCCGGTCAGCCCAGCCCAGGAGTCCGACGTCTGGACGGCTGCCTCGGCCGCCTGTCGAGTGTCGTCCATGTCCGCGAGTGACAGCTCGCGCATGAGGTGACTCTTGCTGGGATACCGGCGATACAGGGTGCCCATTCCAACACCGGCACGCTCGGCGATGACCGAGACGGGCGCGTCGGGTCCCAGCTCGCTGAAGATTGCGCGAGCGGCGGCCAGGATCCGGGTGTCGTTGCGGCTGGCGTCGGCGCGGCGCACGGGCGGCTTGTCTGGGGTGGACACGTCCCGATGCTAGCACGGAGTCGAGCGTTCCGCTCTCTTTGGGTCACCACGCCAAGCCCCCGTTCACCTCGAGCACGTGCCCGTTGACGTACGAGCTTTCGGCGCTGGCAAGGAACACGGCGGCGGCGGCAACCTCCTCGCCCAGCCCGGTCCGCCCCATGCTGAGCTTGCCCCGGAAACGCAGCCAGACCGCCTCGTTGCGCTGCAACGCGACGCCCATCCCCTCATCGATGAAGCCTGGCGCGAGGCAGTTCGAGGTGATTCCCCGAGGTGCCAGCTCGAGAGCGACACTGCGGGTGAACGCCTCGATAGCGGCCTTCGTCGCGCAGTAGGGGGCGGCACCGGCGACCGCTCGGCTAGCCAGCACTGACGACATCGTGATCACGCGCCCCCCGTCCGATCGCTCGAGGTGTTCAACCGCTGCCTGGACAGAGTTGAACACTCCGGTGAGGTTGACGCTGAGCACCTCGTTCCACTGCTGAGTGGACAGCGCCGTGATCGGACCGGGGATACTGATCCCGGCGTTGGCGACCAGGATGTCCAGACCACCGAACTGCTCGGAGGCTGTCTTTATCAGCTCGGCGGTGGCCTGTGGGTCCCGTACGTCGGTCGGGTGGAAGGCAACTTGGCTGGCGCCCGCTTCGAGCAAAGCAGCAGCCGCGCTCGCGTCCCGGCCGGCGATCATGACACTCGCCCCCTCTGCCAGGTACCCCTCAGCGATCCGGCGGCCGAGTCCACGGGTGCCGCCGGTGACGACGGCGACCTTTCCTTTGAGCCGCACTTTTGCCCCCTGTCCGTTGTCGTACGCCACCTGGGGTCTCAGGCTGCCCGGACCACCTCTGTCTTGGCTCGAGGAAGGCTGGTGCTCCCTTGGACCGATGACCGTCGGATCCGTTGGGCGTCTCGACCGGTCCTCCAGCCGGTGTCGACCGTCACCGGGCTTCATGGTGGCGGTGTCCGCGAGGGGCGCGCCGGAAGGCGGTGGACAAATGGGCGTGGTCGCACCGGAGCGGTCGGTTGCTGACGTCACACGGTCGTGGTGGTACGGGGCTCCGCTGGCCGCGCTTGTCGTCACGGCACCCTTCGTCGTGGCGCGTGTGATATGGATGCCGGATTCTGGGCTAGAGATAGCCGCCCACCACGGAACGCCGATCGGGGCCTACCCGGCAGTCGGCTGGTTGAGCGAGTATCCCGTCTTGGTAGGCGCCGTGGGGCTGTTACTGCTGCCCTTTCTAGGAGTCCCATTGATCTTCCCGCGGATTTACGTGGCCAACGCCCGTGGCATCCGCATACCCGTGAGCTATGCCGCCGGATCCGCGTTCGTCGGCGCGGCGGTAGCCGGTTTGGTCAGTTGGATCGCGGCCGGTGGTGCGGCAGTCGCGGCCGATGTATCGCCGGCCATGGTCGGCGTGCACGTACTGGTGGCGGCCCGGTACTGCTTCCTTCTCGGGCTCGTTTTTGGGGTCCTGGCACTGATCCAGGCCCGTTGGCACACCACGTTCCCGACCCGGGACAACGAGGCTCGGGTCGCAACAGCAGATAGTCACCGCTAGGAGAGTAATGCTTAACCGACGAGAAATTATCAAGCTGGGCGCGTTGGGCTCGGCCGTGCTTGCCCTTCCAGTAGACCGAGTCCTCCGCGCGACCGTCGGAGAGCCGACGGCAGCCCCGAGCGTGGCCACGCCCTTCTCTGTGCGTATGCCGATTCCTGCGGTGCTGCGGAGAACGGGAGTTACCGCAAATACGGACCATTACGAGATCCGCATTCGAGAGGTCCAGGCGGAGTTGGTGCCGGGTCTCCTGACCACCGTACGCACCTATAATGGAGAGTTTCCCGGCCCTACGATCCGTGCCTTCCGTGGTCGCCGGACGATAGTGCGACAGGTCAACGAACTCGGACACAATGTCGCGGTACACCTGCACGGAGGCCATGTCCCGCCTGGCGAGGACGGTCACCCGCTCGATGTCATCCCGCCGGGTGGCAGCCGTACCTATCGATACCCTAACGAGCAGCGTGCTGCCTCGTTGTGGTACCACGACCACGCTCACCACCACGAGGCGGTGAACGTCTACCACGGTCTGAGCGGTGCCTACCTGCTGAGCGACCCAGACGAAGCTCGGCTGCGGCTGCCGTCCGGGCGGTACGACGTGCCGTTGCAGATCCGCGACGCGCGGATCGAGGAGGACGGAACTCTGACATACACCAGGGCCAGTGCCCGTCCGCACATGCTAGTGAACGGCAAGGAACGGCCGTTCTTTCCGGTAGCGGGACGCAAGTACCGGCTTCGCCTGTTCAACCACTCCATTGACAGGTACCTCAACCTGGGTTTGTCGGACAACTCTGAGTTTCTCCAGATCGCTTCCGACGGTGGTCTGCTGACCGCGCCGGTCTCCACCACAGCGGTCAAGATCAGCGCTGGCGAGCGGGCCGATATCGTTGTTGACTTCTCCCGGTTCGCCCCCGGGGCCAGCGTCTATCTGCGGAACTCCGACGCCCTGTCGACCGAGAATGCCGACGTCCTGCGATTCGACATCGGGGCCGGAGTGGTAGATCGAAGCCGTGTGCCAGCGCACCTGGCTGATATTCCGCCGTTGCCCGTAGCAACAGTTTCTCGGAGCTTCGTCCTCGACCTGGATCCCGAGCGCAACATGCACGTCATCAACGGGCAGGGTTACGATTCGGCGCGGGTCGACGTCTCGACTCGCCTCGGCACGACGGAGATCTGGAGCATACGGAACGCGGAAGCAGCTATACCGCCACCGAACTTTCACGTTTCGCACAACTTTCACACCCACCTCGCGCAATTCCGGGTGCTGGACCGTGACGGCGTACCGCCCGGTCCGGCCGAGGCAGGGCTAAAGGACACGGTGTTCGTCCCCCCGGGCTCGACTGTCCGGATCGCCGTTACCTGGTCCGGCTACACCGGGCAGTACGTTTACCACTGCCATCAGCTTCAGCATTCAGTCGAGTCGATGATGGGCACGATCGAGATCACTCCCTGACCGGAGGGCCAACCCGCCGATACCCAGCCGTTGATCGGGACTCGACGACGGCCTACGCCGAGCGCGACCACTTGCCGGCCGGGGCGTCGCCGATCGGTTGGCTACCCCCGCCGGAACGACTCCTCGACAGGCTGTCGACGGTGCCCAGAGTGAGTTGACTGCCCTGCCGCAGCCAGGATTGGTCGCCCATCGACATCAGTGATCTTGACGGATTGCCGCCGCCGCTCCGGCTGTTCGGATAGCAGCGGCGGCAAATTCAAGCCATCCTGCAAGCTTCCCTCACGCCTTGCTCTGGCTGTCGATCACTTGTCGCGCGGCGGCAGGAGCGACAGGTGCTCGTTCCGGACTAGATCGTGGCGCAGCGCAGTCGAGACGAGCGCCTCGCGCTTCCACCTGATGCGTGTAGTGGAGGAGTCGACGTAGATGTAGTTGCGTAGCTTTTTCTCGGCCAGGTAGTCGATGTGATAGTTGATTGCATTTCGAGTCAGCCTGCTCCATCCGGAGATTGGGCGCAGCCGCTCGATCACTTCCGGCATGCTTGGCACGCCGCTGGGCCAGTCCCCGAGCAAACGTGGCTCGCAGAGCGCGACCAGCACAAGGAAGTACTTGCGTCGAGTGTTCAAGCCCACACATCTGGAGGAGGAGGGTGACATGATCTTTGCTGTGTTCACCCGCGGGGCGGATGTGGATAGTACGTTCAGGCTCTGTGGGCCGCAGTTGCCTGGCACCACTACGCGGGACATTTCGAACGGAACCGGCGCGGCGTCCCGGCAGGCTGCTACCTTTACGTACTCGCCGGGATCGGCGAGATTCTCCACCAGGTATGTCGTGGTGGCGTTGAAGTTGGACAGGAGCCAGTAACCCTTTGCCGCTGTGATCTGGCCAGCGGCAAGTGTGGCCAGCTCGTCCTGCCTTCCTACGGCGAGGGAACCGGCCCCCCGGCGATAGCCGAACTCGAGTACTTCCCCGGGGTCCAGGCGTACAGTCTCGGAGGTCCGGTTGGAATCCACCCGGGGCTGGGGAACTTGGACGATGACGTGCTGCACGGCACCTCCGAACGCCAAACCCGCTGGGAGCGGAAGCAGGCGCAGTGTTGAGTGTGGGCTGATCTCCGCCCGTGCGAATCCTCAGTATACGCCAAACGTATCGATTGGATGCGATGGAGGTTGTTACGTACTCCACCCGAGCATCGATGGCCTGCGTCGATCTCGCATTGGCGCAGGTCACCTACGGGTGGACGTGATGATCCCGGCGTTCGGAGTGGTCGGGTGGCGTGGAAGATGCAGATTGAGTCCTGACGGTTGTCAGGGTAACGACAGGTGCTGAGGGGTACCCAGGGTGAACGATGCCCTCGGCAGATATCGGTCAAGGTGTACATTTGATACTATTTGTCTTGGCGGAACGTGGGCAATAGCGGTTGTGACCTGAAGTCCGTCACTTTGGGTAGCTAGAGGGTGCCTGCTTGCGGTCGGGTGGATCTGTCGCCTAGATTGAGAGGTAGTTGGATCTGCAGTGACTTCGTGGCGGGCAGAAATCTGTGTCGATGGTGATGCGTTTGGAGCACCTACTGTCCCGAATCGGCCTTCTTGATCGTTTTCCGCGGGTTGTCGCTGAGGCGGTGCGCCGTTCTTCTTCAATTCTCGGCGAGTGTTCGTCTGATTGCGTGCCAGTCGAGCTTGCCTCGTTGGATGGAACCGAGGTGTCCAGATTAGGTTATTTTCGTTCTTCACTGCGAGGATGCAATGCCTAGTTACAGTGACGAAACAAGAATGGTCAGAGGCCGTTACGTGACGACTGCGGGGATGGATGTGGGAGTTTCACCGATCGGAATCGCCAATGGCGCTGTGCAGTTCCGTGTGCTTGGTCCGTTGGAGATCGTCCACGACGGCAGGGAGTGCACACCCAGTGCGCCGAAGGTTCTTCAGGTCCTCGCGCTGCTGGTGCTGCGAGCGAACCAGATCATCCACACTGGCGCGCTTATCGAGCAGCTATGGGGAGAAAGCCCACCTCGGAGCGCTCTGACGACGGTCCAGACCTACATCTACCAGCTGCGCCGGTTCCTCGAGCAGAAGGCGCTGGCTCGGAACGGGGAAGACATGGTCGTCACCCGGGCACCGGGCTACATCCTACGGGTGGAGCCCCATCAGATCGACCTGCGATCGTTCCAATCGCTGGCCGAGTCAGGGCGGGAACTGCTCAGACAGGCTCGGTACGCCGAGGCGGCCCGTGACCTGCGGGCTGCTCTGGCGCTGTGGAGCGGCAGCCCGTTGGTCAACGTGCAGTTGGGCGGCCAGCTCGGTGCGTATGTCGCGGACCTGCAGGAACAGCAACGCGCTGTGCTGCAGCTGCGGCTCGAGGCGGAGATGGAACTCGGGCTGCACCGGGACCTGATCGGTGAGCTGCGCTCACTGGTAGTGCTTCACCCACTCGACGAGTGGCTGCACGGACAGCTCATGCGCGTACTGGATCGCAGTGGTCGACGTAGCGAGGCCCTAGCCGCATATCACAACCTGCGGCAGACCTTGGACGCCGAGCTGGGGCTGAGCCCGTCGGCCGAGGTGCAGGAAATTCATCACCAGCTACTCCGGGCCAGCTGATTCCCGTACTGGCGATGCTGCCAATCTTTGAAGGTCGTCCGTCACCAGCTGTCGTCAAGCTTGTTTCGCCGGCACGGTTACCGCCACGCCGATCGACTGATCCTCCGCCGAGCCACGCTCACCTGCACCCGACCTGTCAATGGATGAGGGGGGCCAAATCACTGGCCAGCGGCGCGGTCTCGGTCTTGGGCGCCAACACGAGTTTGTATCCGACCTGCCGCACCGTGCCGATCATCGACTCGTATTCGGTGCCGAGCTTCGCGCGTAGCCGCCGCACGTGCACGTCGACGGTACGGTGACCGCCGAAGTAGTCGAATCCCCACACCTCCCGCAGCAGCTGATCGCGGGTGAACACCCGACCCGGATGCTGGGCGAGGAACTTCAACAGCTCGAACTCCTTGAAGGTGAGATCGAGCGGCCGACCCTTGAGCTTCGCGGCGTACGTGTCGGGGTCGATGGAAAGGTCACCGCTGGTCACCAGCGAGCCGGCGGCACCGGATGCCTGCGCGGTACGGGTGACCAACAGTCTGAGCCGGGTCTCTACCTCGGCCGGACCCGCCGATGCCAGGACGAGATCGTCGAGCCCCCACTCGGCGGAGACCGCGACCAGCCCGGCTTCCTCGACGACGGCCAGCAGCGGCACCCGCAGACCGGTGGTGCGCAGCATCCGGCAGGTGCCCCTGGCCTCGGCGAGCAGTTGCCGGGCGTCCATCAGCACAACGTCCGGATTCGGGCCGGACATCAGGGCCGACATGTCGTGGCCGGCGAGCCGCACGGAGTGCGGCAGCAGGTCGAGCGCGGGCAGTACCCGCTGGACCTGCTCGGTGTGGGGTCGGGTCGTCAGTACGAGAATCTCCACGGAATCCCACCTCTCGGCCGGCTCGGAGTCCAGCTGAAGCCAGCTTCCAGCACGAGTGTTTCCATTCTCGTAACAACGATGTTTCTCCTCGGGACACCGGCGCGGCGACGGCGCGGTCAGAGCCCGGCAGCGGCGTCGTACCTACGGCGCAGGTCGGCCATCTCCGACTCGGACAGCGCCTCGGTCATCGCCAGGGCCGCGTACCTGGTCGGGAACATCTCCCGCAGCCGGTCGACGAACATGACGTCGCCGCCGCCCTCGACCACCTGGATGCCCGGCGGGTCGGTGGACCTGTCAATGATCAACGGCCCGGCCAGCTTGGGTGCCACGTCCCAGGGGCGGTCAGGCCCGGCGACCCCGCAGAGGTGGAAGCCGTAGATCGTCCGTACGTCGGCGAACGCGGTGACCTCGGTCGGCTCATGGCCGTACACGTGGACCCCACAGATCACTGTCTGCTCCGGTCCCTCCCTGGCGGCAACCTGCTGGCCGTCGGGTGCGGTGTGGTTGTGTGTCTCCGGGTCCGCCTGTTCGAGCGTGGCCCGCATCCAGGTCAGCATCTGCCCTTGCAGATCCGCCGGCTCCACCTCGGAGGCAGCGGAGTTGACCAGTGCGGCTACGCCGGTCGACGTGGCCAGCAGGATCACCGTCACCCATACGAAGCGGTTTCGGTACCACCTCGCGACGCTCTGCGGAACTACCATGATTGCTTCTCACCTCGTCGCCGGTTCTGGTGCGTTGGCGGAGCGGGTCGGAGGGACGTACGCGCGGGCGGCTCGGCGTCCATTGAGGCGGCACCCCGCCGGGAATGCGATGCTTCCGCGCTGGCCGTACTCAGCAGCGGTTGCCCCCGCGCTGCGGCGATATACCCTATTCCAGCACGGCCGAGTCCACTTCGGCAACATCGACGAGCATCATTGTCATGCTTGTCGCGTCGACGTCACCGGCGCGACCGTTCCGAGCCACTCACCTCGTGCTGCCCTGCCGTGCCCGGCGATGCGGAGCCGGGCAAGTAGGTCACCGACTTCCAGGGTGCTCTCGTCGTCGGGTCCGTACAGCACGTGCAGGTCGGCGTGCAGCGGCTCCAACTCAGCCTTCGCCTGGTCGCTGCCCGCACCCTTCAGGTGGGCGTACGCGGCGGCGGCCTGAACGAAGCGTTCCTCGGTGAGCCGCTCCCACGAACGAACTTCCTCGCCCACGGGGGAAGCACTGCCCAACTACCGGGGGCGTACGGAGTAGGTCAGGTGCGTCACCCGTGTCGACGCCTCCGAACGGATCGGCTCCAGCGCGACCTTGGACGCGTCCACACCATCGAACAGGCGGGTGCCGGAACCGAACAGTACGGGCGCGAGCGCGATCGAGAACTCGTCGACCAGACCGGCGTTCACGTACTGCAGGATCGTCTCGCTGCCGCCGGCGATGCGGACGTCCCGGTCACCGGCGGCCTCGCGGGCCCGCTCCAGCGCACGGTGGATGCCGTCGTCGACGAAGTGGAAGGTGGTGCCGCCCGGCCGCTCCCACGGGTCACGCCTGTTGTGGGTCAGGACGAAGACCGGGGTGTGGAAGGGCGCCTCCGCCGGCCACGCCCGCTCGCCGAAGTCGAACATCCGCCTGCCCAGGATGCTCGCGCCGGTGCGTTCGAACGTCTCCCGGGCGATGTCGTTGTCGCGCCCCTGCTCGCCGCCTTCGCCCAGCTTCAGGTTCTCCCGGAAGAACCGCAGCGGGAAGATCCACGCCTGCAGCTCCATCCACTGCGCCATCCAGCGTTCCAGTTTCGGGTCCTGGTCCCGCTGCTCGGGCGCGCTGAAGCCGTCCAGCGACATCGACACGCTGAAGAACACCTTGCCGGCCATCAGCGGCCCTCCTGCCGATTGGTGAGTTCGGCGACGTAGGCCGCCAGGTTGCTCAGCGTCTGCTGGCCGCCTTCGATCGCGTGGTACTTCTCCACAGCCTGGTCGCGCAGCTCGCGGGTGGGGAAGACGGTACGCATGACGATCCGGGTCGCCGCGCCGTCCGGTGCGAAGGCCAGGGTCGACTCGAAGGCGTTCGGATCGTGGCGGGACTCGCCGTGCAACAGCGCGATCCGCTGTGGTGGGACGATCTCGGTCCAGGTGATCCATTCGGAGTAGTCGGTGCCGTCCGGGCCGTGCATCACGAAGTCCCACTCGCCGCCGACCCGGAACTCGAAGGACCGCGTGGTGGTGCTGAACCCATCCGGACCCCACCACTGCGACAGGTGCCGTACCTCGGTGAACGCCTCGAACACCAGATCAGGTGGGGCGTCGATGACTCGGGAGATCATGATCTCCCGGTCGGCCGTCGCCGGCCCCGCCGGTGTTTGCCGCTCTGCTCCTGCCATCGGTCATTGCTCCTGTCGTGTCTGCTTGAGGTCCTGCACGTAGGCGTCCAACCGGTCGAAACTGCCGTTCCAGAACGGCTCGAACCCGCCGACCCACTCGTGGATCGGCCGCAGGCCGTCGGCGTCCAGGCCGTAGAGGCGCTGCTTGCCCGCCTCGCGGACCCGCACCAGCCCCACCTCCCGGAGCACCCGCAGGTGCTTGGACGCCCGTGGCTGGCTCATCCCCAGCTCCCGGGCCAGGTCGGTCACCGGCCACTCGCCTGCCCGCAGCAGCGCCAGGATGTCCCGGCGCTGCGGCTCGGCGATCGCGTTGAAGACGTCCGACGTCGTCGCTGCCCGTGCCACGCAGCAATCATATTCCCATAACGGAATGCGTCAAGCCGCCTACGCCGCTCGTGCCGCCCACGGTCGTAGTTCCTCGGCGATCTTGGGGCGTGCCCGTCCTCCTGATCAGCAAAGTTTGCCTAGAACCCGCTGTTTGCCTGTCACTGGCAAACGGCTGCTTTATGGCAAACTTTGCCAAGTGGGGTTGCGATCTGAGCAAGATGTTCTGACCGAGGCATATGAGCTGCTGCGGAGTCTGCTCCCTGACGACGTGGGTATGGAGCTACGGCCGGAAGGCGCTGGTCTGTCCGACAGCGGCCGGGATGCGGCGTGGCAGATCTCCGCGCCCAACCACACCAGCCCGCTGCTGATTCAGGCATTCCGTAGATTCACCCCTCGCGACGTCGACCGGATGCTGGGCGGTATCTCCTCACTCGTGCGCAAGATGCTGCGGGATCCGCCGATCGTCGTCGTCGCGCCGTGGCTCAGCCCACGATCACAGCAACTGCTGACCGAACGCGGGCTCAACTACCTCGACCTGACCGGCAACGTCCAGCTCAGGGTGGCGCGACCGGCGGTCTATCTGCGCCTCGATGGCGCACGTGAGGATCCGGACCCGCCAGCCAAGTCGCCGGTCCGGCTCCACGGGGCGGGGGTGCACGCCTTGGTGCGTTTGCTGGTGGACGTCGAGCCGCCCTACCGGATGCTGCACCTCGCCAGGGCCGCAGGGCTGAGCGCGTCCTACGTCTCGCGAACCCTCACGGCTCTTGACGACGAGCGTCTCATCGAGCGGGACCCGCGGAGCAAGATCGTCACGGAGGTGGACTGGCAGGGGCTACTCGCCGCCCGGGTCGAGCACTACGGGTTGCTGCGGTCCAACCGGCACCAGACATACATCGCGCGTACCGGCGCGCGTACCCTCTATCGCCGTCTTGCGGCAGAGCAGCAGGACCAGGCGGTGGTCACCGGGTCGTACGCGGCGACGGAGTACGTCCAGCTCGCCGCCCCAGCGCAGTTGGCGCTGTATGTGCCTGACCTCGATCAGTTTGCCAAGGCGTACGAGCTGATGCCGGCCGCCCAGGGTGCGGATGTCCTGCTGCTTCGGGCGGCGAACGACTCGCAGCTCGACCGGGCGCGGCAGACCGGATCCGGATCGTTCCACGTAGGAATCTCTCAACTCGTCATGGACTGTTCGAGTGGGAATGGACGGTTGCCTGAGGAGGGAGACGCGCTGCTGGAGTGGATGGCTGGCAACATCTCACGTTGGCGTGCGCGTCAACTGCCCCTGGCATAGAAGGCGACCAGTAGCCTCGCCGAGTGCCTGATGTCCAACCGCTCTACGTTGCCGCGCGCCGGGTCCTGCTCGACGCCCTACACACTCTCGATCGACATCGGGACGCCGTTGTCCTGGTCGGTGCGCAGGCCATCTATCTCCAGGCTGGTGACGCCGACCTCGACGTCAGCGTCGCACCGTTCACTGCCGACGCCGACTTGAGCATCGACCCGGACAAGCTCGGCCCGGATCCCCGAATCGCGGAGGCGATGCAGGCGGCGGGTTCCATTTGAAGATCAAGGGCGGCAATGGTGGGGAGGAGCCCGGCACCTGGCTCGCCACCACCATGGTCGACGGCCGCAGCGTTGACGTCCCGGTCGATCTGCTCGTTCCGGAAAGCATGGATCCGGCGGCACGGGGCCGCAGGGACGCGCGACTGCCCGAGCATGGCAGGAACGCCACTCGGTGGACACCGGGCATTGAAGCCGCTGTCCGGGACAACACCGAGATGGTCATCGCCAGTCTCGAACCTGAGGTCGACGGTCGGTCGGCGAAGGTCCGGGTGGCCAGCCCTGGTGCGCTTCTGGTCGCCAAAGCACACAAGATCGCGGAACGCCTCGGCGACGGCGACCAGGGCCGAACCCATCGGGTCAAGGCGAAGGACGCCGGCGACGTCTACCGGCTGATGACCAGCCCGGCATCACCGACCCAGATCGGCACCCGGCTGCGTGAGCTGGCGGACGACCCGATCTGCGGGGTAAGTGTCCGCACTGGCGTCGACCACCTGGATCGCCTGTTCGGCGTACCCAACGCTGCCGGCGTCGCGCTGGCCGCGCAGGCGCTCGCCGCCGCTGTCCCCGAGGACCGGATTCGTCAGTTGGTGCCCGCGTACCTGGCCGCGTTCCTCGCCGCCTACCGAGGCTGACCGCGATCATCAGGGAAGCGGCGGCACCCGCAGCCGACGGGGGAGACCCGCACGACGGCGGCGAGCCCACGCGCCCCGCCGGTACGCAGGTCAGCCGAAGGCTCTGATACCCGGATAGACCGTGCTGGACAGGACCTGCACCGGGGTCCCGGCGTTGGTGGTCGACGGGTGGTAGATCCGTAGCTGTCCGTCGGATGAGAACCTGGCCCAGATGTCGGGCCGCCCGTCGCCGTTGAGGTCCGGCACGCCGACGACCGCGTTGACGGCGGACGCGGACCAGCCGGTGCCGAAGGAGACATCACCGTCACGGGAGTTCACGGCCAACTTCAGCGAGTGCAGATCGACGCTACCAGCGACGGTGCCAGGTAGGCCGTGCCGCACAGACATTCTGCCGTTGTCCAAGTCGCGCCACAGTAGGTCAGGGGTGCCGTCCTGGTCGATGTCGGCCACGTTGACGACCTCCCGCCGGGCCCAGGCGGTGCCCTCCATCAGGGTTGCCTGCTGGAAGCTCGCTCCGGTGTAGCCGCTCAACGTCCAGAAGGCGGTGCCGGCCAGCAGCACCAGATCGGGGTGTCTGTCGCCGGTGATGTCACCGACCGCCTTGACCTGGGTCCAGGTCGCCGGGTCGGGCACGCCGGCCGGCAGCAGGACGCGGATCCGGTCGTCGACATCGAAGCTGCCGTAGCCGTCGCCGGGGTAGAGCCAGAAGCCTCCGTCGGGCGTACGCGCGAACAGGTCGGTGACCCCGTCCCCGGGAAACGCGTCGCCGTACTTGGTGATCAGGGCGGCCTGGCCGGTCGACGGGTCGTACCAGTGGCCGGTCGGGTTGAGCGAGGTCCCGTCGCGGTACGAGGCCGCCAGGGATTCGTACAGCGCGCCGCCGGTGTCGCTGGGATAGGTCCGCAGGTTACCGTCGGCGTTGATGATCGTCAGGTCGGGCCGTCCGTCGCCGCCGGTGTCGCCGGGTCCGTCGGCCACGTCACGTGGCGGCACGTAGAAGGTGTAGTCGGTGCGGACACTGCGGTTGCCGGCGGCGTCGAAGGCGAAGACCTGCAGGGTGGTCGGGCCGGCGTGCCGAGGCCGCAGGTCGGGCACGGTCGCGGTGCCGGAGTTCGCGTTGACGTATGCCAGCTGCTGGCCGCCGAGGGCGTAGCTGAATCTGGTGGCATCTGCGGCGGTGAAGGTGATCGGACCGGTCTGGCCGAACTTCACCGTCGCCCAGGTCGCCGCGTCGGGGGTGGCTTCCAGGAACACCGCGCTGGTGACTGTCGGTGCCGGCGGGGCCGTGGCATCGATGGTGATGCGGCATGGCTGGTCGCCGGGCGGGAAGTAGGTCGACGCCGCACCGTCAGTGTCCTCGGACCGAACGTCCCAGGAGTAGGTGGCCTGGTCTTCCAGGCTGGTGGCGGGGATCGTCACGCTGCCCCGACCGCTGCTCAAGCTGGTGACGAGGGTGCCGGCGGGAACGGTCGTGCCGGTCTTCCAGAAGCGGAACCGCAACCCGCGCAGGTTACCGTCCGGGTCGGAACCGGTCGCGGCCAGTACGAGGTTGGTGCGGGCGACAATGGTGCCGCCCCCGGGCCCGGGAGCGCAGTTGCCGCCGGGGGTGATCGTGCCGTTGACCGGCTCGCTGGGCGGTCGGTTGAACACGACGGTCAGTTCGGTTGCGCTGACCCGGAACCTGCGCCAGGTCTGGGTGTCCGACTCGCTGGTTGCCCGCATCACGAAGGTGAGCTGCGACAGCCCACCGTCCGCGCCGACCTGGGCGCCCTGGAGCACGTTGAAACTGACGTACGCGTCGGCGCAGCTACTGCCGTAGCCGTGCGCGAACGAACGCCGCTGCTGTTCGGCGATCCACCCCGGCTGGCTGTTCCAGGTGGTGCCGGAGGAGATCGCGCCGGTGAGCCACAGCTGCATCTCCCGGGCGTTGCAGGACCAGGAGTGGGTGTTCAGTACCCGGAAGGACGCGGAGCTGACGGTCGCGCCCCTCATCCGGGTGTCGAAAGCCATCCGCCAGTAGGTGCGGGTGCGCAGCGGGGTGTCCTGCTCGTAGCCGACCCGGGCATCGGTGCTGCCGTTGTTGAAGTTGGTGCCGTTCCAGGTGTTGGTGTTCGGGTGCTGGCTGTAGACGGTGGCCCAGGCCTGGGTGGTGCTGCGCATCGTCGGGTCGAGGAAGATCGGATAGCGCGCCTGCGGGTTGTCGAACAGGCCAGCGGCGGCGGCGTCCAGGTGCAGCCTGGCGGTGCCGGTGCCGTCGCCGTCGAGACTGCTGGGCATCGGGGCGGCCTTGGCGCCCGGCTCGGCACCGGTGAGGCCGGACAGTTGCAGTACGTCGGCGTTGGTGGCGACCGAGGTGCGGGCAGCGGCGTCGGGATCGTCGATGTTGCGGCCGGATGAGTCCCAGGCGAACGGGGTGGGGATGGCACTGATCTCGTCGCCGTCGGCGGGGTCGAGGACCAGTACCCCGCCGGTGACCGGGTCGTGGCGGAAGATCGCGGTCGTCGACCGGAGCCCGTAGCTGATCTGCTGTACGGCTTGCGTGGTGCCGGCGGCGGGCGTCTTGACGATCAGCAGTTGGCCGAAGCCACCGGTGTCGATCGCGACGACCAGCAGATCCACTCCGGGCAGTACTTCTGGGTAGAGCGCCCGGGGCCCGTCGAGCACCGGCTCGGGGAGCGGACCCGGCCAGGTGTACGCGATGGTGTGGCCGTCGATGTCCAGCTCGGCGAGCACACTTTCGGTGGCGTCTGTCGTATCGGTGGGCTGGTACCGCGCTGGTGCGTACCGGGCGGCTGGGCCGCCGCTGGAGAAGCGGACCGGCACCGGGGCGTGGATCGGCCGTACGCCGAGTCCGTCGCCGGTGTGTTCGACGGTGGTGAGGGTGTTGTCGAGGGCGGTCCACTGGCCGGCGGCGTCGCGGGCCCGCTGCGCGACGGCGTGGGTGGTGGTCCGGAGCTGTCCGTCCGGGCGGGCCCAGGTCTGCGAGGTGGCCGTCGTCTCGGTGTCGATCAGGACCTCTTCGCCGGTGCGCCGGGCCTCGTCGAGGGCGGCGGCGTCATCCCGAGGGCCGGCGGTGGCTGCTTCCGCGTCGGGCCCGGCAGTCTGATCGACTGTGGACCTGAGCAACGGCACGAGCATGGCGGCGACGAGCGTGATCGAGAGCAGGCCGGCGGTCAGGGCGAGCCTGGTACGCGTACGCATGAATGGGTTGAGCAGGCGTGGCGCGGTCACTGCGGTCTACTCCCGTGGGACCCGGTGGCATGGGGACAACGTGGACGCCACTGCACCCGACCTGCGGCCTCGGGCAGAAGCCCGCACACGATCGCACGGCGGACGCCGTCGGCGCGTCCCCCTTTACTGTTATAAATCTGTTATATCCGGCTGACGTACGTCACTCGTTGCGTCGGAATCTTGATCATCTGTAGGGATTTGCCGGTACCAACTCATCCACGTATTACGATTCCTCCATTAGTGCACCTTGTGTACAGTTTGCCATCGGTAGCACTGGTTGAGCCGTGACGCAGTTCACTGAAGATCAAGTTTGGTCGTCCGGTCCTCACTTGAGTGTCAGCTCGACTTGACGCACAGTGCTCACGACCGTGCCGCGCCTGGCGTGTGCTTCCCGCGGTCCGTCCGCACCTTCTCTTCGCGCCTGGGAGTCGACGCGCATGCGTGGTACCGGTCCGCTGTCCTCGCAGCGGGATCTCCGAGCAGCCCGTACCGGATCCGGTCGTCGCGAGTGGCGGCGCACCAGAAGGGCCGGCACGCTGCTGCTGGCGGCCACGATGGCGGTGACGATTCTGCCCGCGCGGGCATGGGCGGTGCCCGGCCCCGGGATGAGTCGCGAAGGGATACAGGTCGAGCTGCCGGACGTCCCGGTCACCGACCAGATCGGCCAGGACGAGTCCGCCGAGTCCGGTCTGACCACCGCCGACGAGGTCCCAGTGGTCCTGTACGAGCCGCAGGCGGTCACCCCGTGGTCCTCCGGCGACGGCACCGTCGACCTGACCGGGCTCTCTGCCGGGGACACCCTGCCGGTCGACGACCTGCCGGTCGCCCTCGGCGTACCGTCCGATGGCGACCCGACCGCGCTCGCCGGAAGCTGGACAGTCGGCCTCGCCGCCCCGGAGGCGTCCCAGGCCGCCGGTGTCGCCGGCCTGATCATGAAGGTCACCCCGCCGGCGACCGCCGACCCGGCGGCCGAGGTGGCGCTGGCCGTCGACTACACCACCTTCGCCGACCTGTACGGGCCACAGGCCGCCGACCGGTTCGGCTTCCTGCTGCTGCCCGACTGCGTCTACGACGACCCGGACGGCGGCGACTGCGCCACCGACGACGGCACCGCCGGGCAGCGGGCCGGCGCCCAACCGGGCAGCTCCAGCGACATCGCCGGCAGCGGAGTTGGCAGCGGCACGGGGAACAGCACCGCGGCCGGCGGAATGGCCGCCGCGTCCAGCGAGGTCAAGCTGGTGCCTGCCGCCGAGGCACCCACCCGTGCACCAGCGGCCCGCACCGCCGCAACCGGCGACGCCAACAACCCGGAAGCGTCGATGCGGCGGATCGTCACCGGCACGATCTCCGTCGGCGCGCTGATCGCCGGTGAGGACGTCGCGGCCCGCGCCGCCGCCGCGTCAGGTTCGTCGAGCGTGGTCGGTGTGCTCGACACCGGGGCGTCGGCGGCCGGTGACTTCACCGCCACCCCGCTGCTGTCGGCCGGTTCGTGGGCGGCCGGTGCCTCCTCCGGCGCGTTCACCTACGGCTACCAGGTGCAGGTCCCGGAGACCTCCGGCGGGCTGATGCCGCAGATCAACCTGTCGTACTCGTCGCAGTCGGTGGACGGGCGGACCTCGGCCACCAACAACCAGGCATCGTGGATCGGCGACGGCTGGGACTACAGCGCCGGCGCGATCACCCGCAGCTACGCCAACTGCCGGCAGGACTCGACGAAGGCCGGCTCCAACAACGCCAGCCACCGCACCGGTGACCTGTGCTGGGGGTCGAACAACGCCACCCTGTCACTCGGCGGGATGACCACCGAGCTCGTCTTCGACGACGACGAGCAGACCTGGATCACCGGCAACGGTGACGGCTCCCGGGTCGAGCTGCTGACCGACACCGGGCTGGCCAACGGTGACGCCGACGGCGAGTACTGGGTGGTCACCACCCGCGACGGCACCCGGCACTTCTTCGGCCGGCACCGGCTGCCCGGCTGGTCCACCGGCGACCCGGTGACCAACTCGGTGCTGACCGCCCCGGTCTACGGCAACCACGCCGGTGAGCCCTGCTACCAGGCCGGTAACTGGGCCGGATCGGCCTGCACCCAGGCATGGCGCTGGTCCCTCGATTACGTCGAGGACGTCCACGGCAACGCGATGAGCCTGTGGTGGGCCAAGGAGACCAACTACTACGCCCGTAACTTCAACTTTAAGGACCCGGTCCGCTACGACCGGGGCGGCTACCTGACCCGGATCGACTACGGCCAGCGCGCCGACAGCATGTACTCGGCCGTGCCGGTCGCCCAGGTCGCCTTCACCGTCGCCGAACGCTGCTTCGCCGAGGGCTCGCTGACCTGCACCGACGCCAACTTCGCCAGCACCAACCCGAACAACTACCGGATCTGGTACGACACTCCGGCCGACCTGGGCTGCGTCGCCGGGCAGAAGTGCTGGAACTCGTCACCGGCGTTCTTTTCCCGCAAGCGTCTCGACAAGATCACCACGTCGGCGCAGCGCCAGCCCGGCACCAACACCCGCCAGACCGTCGACGAATACCAGCTCAAGCAGTCGTTCCCGATCCTGCGGACCGGGCTCAACACCGCACTGTGGCTGGAGTCGGTGACCCGCACCGGCTACGGCCGCAGCGGCAACACCAACGACAAGGTCACCCTCAACGCCGTCCGGTTCGAAGCCCACCCAGACGACATGCCCAACCGGGTACGCCGCGACGACCGCCCCGGCTTCGCCCGGCTGCGCATCGGCCGGGTGATCAACGAGTACGGCGGCGAAACGATCATCACGTACAAGCAGCCGACCGGTGGTTGCGCCACCGGCACCGGGCTGCCCGGCAAGGACGACACCGCCGCGCTGCGCAACAACACCCGGCTCTGCTATCCGTCGTTCTGGCATCCGGACCCGGCCGTCGAGGACATCGACTGGTTCCACAAGTATGTCGTCGACAGCGTCGAGGAGTTGCCCGCCGTCGACGGCGCCTACCCGACGGTCACCCGGTACTCCTACGCCAACGCCGGCTGGAAACTCGCCGAGCAGGAGTTCACCAAGAAGTCCACCCGCACCTACTCACAGTTCGCCGGCTTCGCCCAGACCACCGTCATCACCGGCGACGACGACCCGGCCATCGGCAGCGCCAGGACCAAGTCGGTCACCCGCTACTTCCGTGGCATGGGCGACACCGTCTCCGTACACGACATCGACGGCGTCGTGATCGCCCCCGACGCCGAGCCGTTCGCCGGCCGCGTCGCTGAAGAATTCACCTACACCAGCGCCGACGACGCCGACACCGCCTGGCTGACCCGCAGCGTCACCGTGCCCGCCGCGACCGAACTCGGCCGGCGCGACCGCGACGACGGACTCAGCCCGCTGCGCGCCTGGCGGGTCACCGAACCCCGACAGATCACCTACACCCGGTCCTCCGGCACCGGCGACGACACCCGTACCCAACGGGTCGTCGAGTCCCGGACCAGCTACGAGCCGACGTACGGGCTGCCGACCCGGATCGAGTCGCTCGGCGACACCGGCCGGGCCGGCGACGAGTCCTGCACGGTCGTCGACTACGCCCACCGCACCGACAAGCATGTCATCGGGATGACCCGGCAGCTGCGGACCAGCCCCACCAGCTGCGCCGCCGCCGACTTCGACGACCTGACCACGCTGGCGTCGGCCAGCCGGGTCGGCTACGACAACCAGGCGTACGGCACCGCGCTGGCCGCCAACACCCGGGCGTTGGTCACCCAGTCCTGGTCGCTGCGCCCCGACGGCTCCGGCTTCCAGTCCGACGGCACCGTCGCCTTCGACACGATGGGCCGGGTCGTCTCCCGGACCGACCCGGACGGCAAGACCGCCACGACCACCTTCGAACCGGCCCTCGGCCAGACGTACCGGGTCATCGAGCGCAACTCCCTCGGTCACCAGCAGACCCAGGAGATCGAACCGGGACGTGGCGCCGTCACCCGGACCACCGACGCGAACAGACACGTCAGCCAGGCGACGTACGACCCGCTCGGCCGGCTGATCGAAGCCTGGGGACCCGGCCGTACGCCGTCGGCCGGCGCGGTGCCCGACTTCAAGGCCGAATACCACCTGCCGGCCGGGAAACCGCCGTACGTGGTCAGCCGGACCCGCGGCCACGAGAACCGGGTCGAGACCGCCGTCACCCTCTACGACGGACTCGGCCGGGAACGGCAGAGCCAGCAGGAGGCGGTCGGCGGCGGCCGGTTGATCAGCGACACCCTCTACAACACCTCCGGTGAGATCTGGCAGACCAACAACGCCTACTTCGCCGACGGCGCGCCCTCCGGCCGGCTGTTCACCCCGCTCGCCGACACCGCCGTGCCCAACGCCACCCGCTACACCTACGACGGCCTCGGCCGGGTCGTCACCGAGATGCCGGTGCTGCGCGGCACCGAGGCACCGGAGCGGGCCACCCGCTATACGTACGGCACCGACCACTCCACTGTGATCAACCCAGTCGGCGCGGCGTCGTACCGGATCTACAGCGACGCGGTCGGCCGCACCGCCCGGGTCGACACCTTCACCAACGCCGCCCGCACCGAGTACACCTCGATGCGGTACGAGTACGACCCCCGTGGCCAGCTGGCGCGGGCATCGCACTCGGCCGACCCGGACCGCCCGTGGACCTGGAGCTACGACCAGCGCGGCCGGCTGGTCACCGCGACCGACCCGGACTCGGGTGCCACCACCCTCGGCTACGACCACCGGGACCGCCCGCTCACCTCGACCAACGCCCGTGGGATCACCGTCTGGAACGGCTACGACGAGTTGTCCCGGCCGGTGGCGCAGCGGCTCGACGGTGCGTCCGGCACGTTGCTGGCCGAGTACAGCTACGACACGGTGCCGGGTGGGATCGGGCTGCCGGCGGCGGCGACCCGGTACACCGACGGGTTGGCGTACACGCAGCAGGTCGGCGGCTACACCGACGACTACCAGCCGACGTCGACGACGCTGACCCTGCCGCAGCAAATCGCGGACACGTGGGGTCTGGCCAGTTCGTACACCTACAACTACACGTACACCGACACCGGTCTGCCGGCGTCGGTGCAATTGCCGGCGGTCGGTCGGCTGCCGGCGGAGAAGATCCTGGTGCGCTACACCGCTGACGGGCTGCCGTTGACGGTGTCGGGGCAGGACTGGTACGGCTCGGAGACGGTGTACTCGCCGTACGGGCAGGTGCTGCGGTCGGCGTTGGGGGCGCAGCCGTACCGGGTGTGGACGTTGGCGTCGTTCGACGAGGCCGATGGGGCGCTGCTTGATCAGCGGGTGTTCCGGGAGCAGGCCGGGGACGGCTCGGTCGTGGCCGGGAATCTGGTGTCGCAGCGGTCGTACGCCTATGACGCGGCGGGGAACGTGTTGGCGATCCGGGAGCACGCGGGTGGGATCGCGGAGCGGCAGTGTTTCAACTACAGCTCGGCGGGTGCGTTGCGGCGGGCGTGGACGGCGAGCAATCAGGCGTCGTGTGCGGCTGCGGAGCCGGCGGCGGGGACCGTCGCGGCGGGGCCGGACGGTTCCGGTTACTGGCAGGAGTACGAATACGACCTGGTCGGGAACCGGACCAGGTTGGTGGAGAAGGACCTCGGTGGTGACGTCGCGAAGGATGCGACGACCACCTACACGTACGGGAAGTTGGATGGTTCGCAGCCGCGGACGTTGACGTCGGTCCGCAAGCAGTACGTGACGCCGGCGGGTGCGCAGGTGACGGCCGAGGCGAAGCGGTTGTACGAGGCGACCGGTGAGACGAAGTCGGTGGAGTCGCTGCAGAACGGCGACAGTCAGACACTGTCGTGGACCTACGACGGTCAGGTCGAGCGGATCACCGGCCAGGGCGCAGGTGGCGAGACGGCGTACGTGGGTGTGGTGGGTAAGTGTCTGGATCTGCAGGCGGGGTTCGCGGTCGCGGGTCAGCAGGTGCAGTTGTACGAGTGCAACGGCACGACGGCGCAGCGGTGGACGTTCGCGGTGGTGGATGGCCAGCCGGATCCGGATCTGGGCACCATGCGGGTGTACGACGACTGGTGTGTCCAGCCGAACGGGAACACGGCCGGATCAGCTGTCCAGCTGCGTGCGTGTGACGGCACCCCCGCCCAGCGGTTGGCCCGCACGGCGGCGGGGCAGTTGCGGCATGTCGGGTCCGATCTGTGCCTGGCGGTGCGTGGCGGCGCGACCGACAACAGCACGCCGGTCGAACTCGCCGTCTGCGATTCTGCCGCGACCGGTCAGGTGTGGGCGGCGCAGGACGAGACCCGGCACGTCTACGGTCCGGACGGGTCGCGGCTGCTGACCATCCAGGACCGGCGGGCGACGCTGCACCTGGGTGACGCGGTGGTCACGGTGGCCGTTGGTGGGGTGAACGTCAACAGTCAGCGCAGCTACGCGGTGCCGGGTGGCAGCATGCTGCGGTACGCGTACGGGTCGGCGTCGGTCCAGTTGGCGGCGGTCGCGTCCGATCATCAGGGCAGTCCGTACGCCGAGGTGGGTTCGACCTTGGCGGGGATGCCGGTACGGATCGTGAAGCGGGATCCGTTCGGTAACCGGCGGGCTACCGACGCCCTTGCCACGAATTTGAAGACCCGTGCCGGGTTCCTGGGCGCGACCTCGGACGAGGCGTCCGGGTACACCCCTTTGGGTGCCCGGTTGTACGACCCGGTGGTGGGTCGGTTCCTGTCCGCCGATCCGATCCTGGATCTGGCTGATCCGGCGCAGTCCAACGGCTACACGTACGCGCACAACAACCCGGTCACCCACTCCGACCCGTCGGGTCTGTCGATCTCGTTGACCGCGTCGGAGAAGGCCGCCGCGTTGGCCGGTGCTGGCCTGTCCGCGTCGCAGGTCGCCCAGGCCAACTCGACCATGGGCCGGTCCCTGACCTCGATCATCCTGTCGGTCGCCTGGGACGTGCTGAAGGAGTTCATCGGCCTCAACGCCGCCCTGGGCTGTTTCGGCGGCAACATGTGGTCCTGCGTCGACCTGATCACCGAGTTCATCCCGTGGGCCAAGGCGTTCAAAGCAATCCCCAGGGTTATCAAAGCGGTCAACCGGACCATTTCCGCGATCCAGGCCTGGCAGTCGGCGAAGCGGGCCGCCGAGCGGGTCCTGAAGATCGCCCGCGCCGCTGAGACCACCGCCCTCAACGCCAAGAAGGCGGCCGCCGAACGGGCGAAGCGTGCCGCGCAGGCCCTCGCGAAGAAGGCCGCCGACAAGGCCAACACCACCAGCAACAAGGCTGTCAACGCGTCCAAGAAGACCGGCAACCCCGTCCAAAAGCAGGCCCAAGCCAAAACCAACCCCAAGGCCTCCAGTAGCAGCGGTGGTGGCGGGAAGAGCGCCGCCAGCGGCAAGAACACCTCCAAACCCGGCGGCAACACTGGCGCCAGCACCCGATCCAACGGCGGATCCAGCGGCGGAGGAGGAAAACCGGCCGACAGTTGTCCGCTGAACAACAGCTTCACCCCCGGCACGAAGGTCCTGATGGCCGACGGCGCCACCAAGCCGATCGAGCAGGTCGAGCCGGGTGACAAGGTCATCGCCACCGACCCCGAAACCGGCACCACCACCGTCGAGACCGTCACCGCCACCATCACCGGCGACGGCGTCAAGCACCTGGTGAAGATCACCATCGACACCGACGGCGACCAGGGTCCGGAGACCGCCGAGATCACCGCCACCGACGGCCACCCCTTCTGGGTCCCGGAGCTCGACGAGTGGATCGACGCCACCGACCTGCAACCCGGCCAATGGCTCCAGACCAGCTCCGGCACCTGGGTCCAAGTCGCAGCCATTCAACGCTGGTCCACCCCACGAGCTGTCGTACACAACCTCACCATCAGCCGCGTCCACACGTATCATGTATTAGCCGGCACCACCCCGGTGCTCGTACACAACTGCGGCAACGAGGGGTACGCCGAGGTGTTCCTCGACGACCATCAGGGCCACGCGTCCATCGCGGTGACCCACAATGGCGAGACAAAGCACACCCAAGCGGGGTCCGATCCGGGCATGCCGTCTATCGCGGATTTCCGAACCGATTCACACTCACCCGGCACCACAGTGATCAAGATTCCTTTGTCTAACGCCAAGAGGGCGCAGGCCGCACAAGAAGCCTTCGATGGTTACGATTTCGGACCGCACGATAGTGAAACGAATAACTGCGTCACCTACTGCGCAAAAATTCTCGAGATTGGAGGCTATAAAATGCCCGTTTCGGAGTCCTCTCAGATAGCGAGTTGGCTAATCAACTCCTCCCATCCTCGGCGGAGGCTCTGACGTGGCCTTGGATGGATGGGATTGGCTGAAGGAGATGCCTCCCAACTGGCAAGCACCCGAGATATTGGGTACGCCGACTGCCTCGAGACATTTCAACTTGGGTTTGCTCATCATTGGCAGCAACATTGGGAGTAATGAGCTGGTCGCGGCTGTTGCAGATTTCATAGCAGCTAAGGCTCGGCTTGAGATTTGGATGGGTGAGGCAGAACCTCGGTTGACCTTTCGGGAGCAGTTCGCCATCGGTCGAGTGGCGTCCGAGGCGTTAAGGGTCGTTTACGAGGCGTGGGTCGCCTTCGAGGCCGCGCATCGGGCGAGCGGGGGTAGAGCGCTTCCTGTACAAAACTACGAAGTGTTGCAGCGATCCGTATCTGATGGCACCGCGATCCTCGTGCAAGCGCGGAGTCGTCCCGCAGGCTGACGAACGGCGGCCCCGCTCGACGGTCATATGGGGACGCGCGCGCCCGGGAATTCGGTTTCGCGGGCGTCCAAGTGGGCGACGACTTCGCCGGACAGCGGCCGGCCGGACGCGGAGGTGACGTCGGCCGGCTGCTGGGCGATGATCCACTCGTGTGCCGGTGACGTCAGTGCGGAACCGAGCAGAGTCAGGTACCTCCGTCGGCGCATGCCGCCTCCCGACTCGGCAACCATCATCGGCCGTGACTTGACGCAGTTGGTGAGCTCGTGGTGGCTCCGCTATGCAGAGCCGCCACGAGCAGGGGAGCCAGGGATTACGGGCGGGTGCTGTCGGACTTGAGGGTGGTGGTGAAGGTGGTCCAGGCGGCGGGGTCGAAGGTCAGCGTGCCGGCGGCAGGGGCTTTGGAGTCGCGTACGTCGATCTGGGTGCCCCGGTCGCGGACCTCGACACACTGGCCGTTGCTGCCGGACCGGCTCGACGTGCGCCAAGTGTTACGTTCCATCCTCGCTCAGCTCCTTGATCAGCTTGACCGACTCGGCCGGCGACATCGCCAGCATCCTCAGATTGTCGTACGCCGCCGAGATCCGCGCCAGGTCGCGGGTTGACTCAAGGAACAGTTCACCGGCCAGGGTCTCGATGTAGCCGAGTGGTGGATCGTCTCGCTCGAAGCTGAGCAGAGCGAAGCCGCTGCTGTCGGCCAGGTGTGCGCCGGCTTCGAAGCGCAGCACCTGGATCGTGACGTTGGGCAGTTCGCTGAGGGTGACGAGGTGGGCGAGTTGGTCGCGGAGCACGTCTGGGCCGCCGACCTCGGTGCGTAGCGCCGCCTCGGACAGGACGGCGTGCAGCCGCAGCGGTGTTGGTTGCCGGTGCAGCACCTCCTGTCGGGTCAACCGGGTGGCGACGCGCTGGTTGACCGTGTCCGGGTCGACCTCCCGGCCGATGATGTTGACCGCGCGGGCGTAGCGCTCGGTCTGGAGTAGACCGGGCACCAGCGTCGGCTCGTAGTTCTTCAGCTCGACGGCTTCGCTCTCGTAGGCGATGTACGTCGCGTACTTGCCGCCGACCCGTTGCCACCAGCCGTCCTCGCGCAGGTCGCGTGCCTGGGCCAGCAGCGACGAGCCGGGCTCGGCGTCGAGCGGGACGCCGTAGGCGACCAGTAGCTCCATGACGTCACCGGCTCGTGGCTTGATCTCGCCGGACTCGATCCGGCTGATCCGCGACGACGAGCAGCGGACCGACTTGGCGACTTCCTCGCCGGTCAGGCCCTTGGCTTCACGGAGCTTGCGTAGATCGCGGCCGAGCCGCCGGGAGCGTGGAGTGGCTGGGGCAAATCGAGGCATGGCCATGATTCTGCACGACTCTTGCTCCTCTGTCTGCCCCTGAGGACATGCTTTGATTCATTGATCATGAACGTAGTCTTGCCATGCATCAAGTGATGCTGCAATCTGTAGTCGACACACCACGGATCAGCCCCGCAGCGTGTGCCGCTGCGGCAACGCGGTGACCAGCCGGCGGGTCGGGGCGCGGCAACGCTCCGACCCGCCGGCCTCGCCAGAAGGTGAGAGTGCTCGTGATCGCCAGACTGCTACCGATCGTCTTCGCCGGTCTGATGCCCGGCTTCCTGCTCGGCCTGTTCACGTTCCGCGTCAAGTCCCGGTGGTGCCCGCGCTGCGGGGCGACCACCGAAGCCATCTACCGCAGCCTGCATCAATGACCGCGCCCGGCCGCCACCGCATCGCCGAACTGCCCATCGGCCGGCGGGTCGCTCAACTCCGCGCCCGGCGTGGCCTGACCCAGCAGGTCTTCGCCGATCGGATCGGCAAATCCCACTCGTGGGTCGACAAGGTCGAACGCGGCATCCGCTCCCTCGACCGCATCTCCGTCGTCCACACCGTCGCCGCCGTCCTCGGCGTCACCCCCGAGACCATCCTCGGCCCCACCACAACCCGCCGACCCGAACCCGCCACCGATACCACGGCCGCCGCCGTCGAACACCTGCGCGCCGCCCTCGCCCGCTACGACACCCCCACCCCCAACCAACCCTCACCGTCCGTCGAGGACCTGCACCACCGCATCGGGTACGCCCACAGCGCCTACCAGCACGCCCACTACCCGCAACTGCTTCGGATGCTGCCCGACCTGCTCACCCACACCCGCCACACCACCAGCGCCCACGCACCACGATCCGACGCCGCCGCGCACCTGCCCACCCGCGTCTACCGGATCACCGCCCACCTACTTACCAAACTCGACGAACCGCACCTCGCCTGGCTCGCCGCCGACCGCGCCATCGCCACCGCCGCTGGCCACCCCCGACACACCGCCGCAGCCGCCATCGCGCTCGCCCAGGCGCTCCGCGCCCTGCACCGGAGCACCCTCGCGATGCAGGCCGCGCTCACCGCCGTACCGCTGATCGACCCGGCCGCGACCGACGACCCGGCACCGGACGACCATGCCCTCGCCGGCACCCTGCTCGTCGAAGCCGCCCTCGCCGCCGCCACCGGCAACGACCCCGCCGGCGCCCACCACTACACAGACCGTGCCGCCAAACTCGCCGCCACCCGCCCCGGCGACAACGCCACCGACACCACCACCGGCTTCGGGCCCACCGCCGTCGCGCTCGCCCAAGCCCAGATCGCCACCATCCTCGGCAACCCGCACCAGGCCATCACCCACCACAAGCACGCCACCGCCGGTCACGGCTGGCGGGAGCTACCCGCCGAGCACCGCGCCGCCCACCTGATCGACATCACCCGTGCCTACCTCGACACCGGCAACCCCACCGCCGCCGCCCGCGCCATCGTCGCCGCCGACCAGATCGCTCCCGCCGAAACCCGCACCAGACCCGCCGCCCACCGCGTCGTCACCACACTCCTGCGGACCGGCCCCACCCCCGACCTGACCCGCCTCGCCACCACCATCGGCCTCACCCCATGACCGTGACCAGCCGGCTGCTGGAGCGCAACTCCTGCGAAGTGCTCGAGATTTGGTAGTTAGCTTGCTGAGATCTTGGTATCTGCACTCCTCGGATTATGGTAGTTTGACATCCTGGGATTTGGTACTTCCTCCTACGGAGGGGACCGGGGTGATGGAACCACTCGCCGGGATCGCACAGCGGCGAGTCTCTGCGCTGCTCGATGACCTGCTCCGGGTGGAGCCGGTCATCGCTCTACACGGCCCTCGCTCCGTTGGCAAGTCCACAGTCCTGCGCGCTCTCGCCGACCGGCATGGGGTCCCCGTTCTAGACCTGGACGAGGTGGGCATCCGCGACGCCGTGGTGGCCAACCCGCAGACAGCTGTCACTGCGCCGGGCCTGCTCTGCGTGGACGAGTATCAGCACGCCCCGCAGATCCTCGACGCGTTGAAGGCTCGACTCAACCGCGAAGGCAGCCGGCCGGGTACCGCAGCGCTGACCGGGTCGACCCGCCAGGACGCGCTGCCCCGCACCGCGCAGGCGCTCACCGGCCGCCTGCACACCATGACGATCTGGCCCATGTCACAAGGAGAGATCGGCGGCGTCCACGAGAATTTCCTGCCGGCGCTTCGCGCAGCGCCCGACGCGACCGTCGCAGCTTGGCCGGCGTCAACGACCACCCGGACGGAGTACGTCGATCGACTCTCCGCGGGAGGGTTCCCCTTGGCCCTGCGCCGCACAGGCCCCGCGCGCGATCGTTGGTTCGACGACTACGTCCGCCAGTCGCTGGAGCGCGATGCCATCGAGCTTGTCCGGGTACGGCAGCGCAGCATGCTGCGCGAGATGCTGGGTCGACTGGCTGGACGAACCGGGCAGGTACTCAACCTGACCAGCGTGTCCCAGGGCCTCACAGGTGAGCGCAAGACTATCGAGGGCTATGTCCGCCTCCTCGAAGACCTCTTCCTCGTCGACCGACTCCCTGCTTGGGGTACGACGCTACGCGCGCGAGCCGCAGCATCACCGAAGGTGCATGTCGTCGACACCGGGGTGGCCGCCCGGCTGTTGCGAGTCTCCCCCGCCAAACTCGCCACACTCGACCCGACCGCCTTGACGGAGTTTGGGCACCTCCTCGAGAGCTTCGTCGTCGGCGAGCTTCGCAAGCAGGCCTCCTGGCTTGACGAATACGTAACTACGGGGCACTGGCGCACCTATAACGGCGACGAGGTCGACTACGTCATCGAGTTCGACGACGGCAAGGTCCTTGCGTTCGAAGTCAAGGCGAACGAACGCGTCGCGGGCGCAGACCTCAAAGGCCTCCGGGCGCTACGGGACGCACTCGGCGACAGGTTCATCGCCGGCGTGGCGTTCAGCACCGGACTACGCTCGTTCACCTACGAAGACCGCATTCACATCATGCCCGTCGACCGACTCTGGACACCCGTCAGAGGCTGACCTCGGCCCTTCACCAAGGGGAATCGGGCCGGTCCCACCCCCGACCTGACCTGCTTCGCCACCACCATCGGCCTCACCCCACCCTGACCCGATGAGGGGGTGCAGGTCGGCGACCTGTTGCTGGGTCAGGCCTCGGGCCTTGCGTACCTCGGCGAGGCGGTGTCCGACGACGGTGGCCAGCAGTTCCCGCTTGCCGGCCTCGACCGCCTGCTCGCCACCGGCCCGATCGACGTATGCACTACGGACGTTGCTCCAGCGCGTGTAGGCCATCACGGTTTTCCTTCCTGCTCGGCGCGTTCCGTCAAGTAGATCCCGTAGCGAAGTTCGGCCAAAGGAGGGGTGGTCTGCTCTCCACGCCTGACCCCACCCTGGCCGGCCGGATGGTGTCCCGACGACCTGGCCAAATACGATGCGTCGCATGCCTGCCGCGCCACCCCTTGCGCTCACCACAGATCTGAGCACCAGCTACCCCGAAAACGTCGAGCTACGTGCTGCCCTGGACAAGGCGGACTGGGCCGCAGCGTCGGAGCTGATCATTGGTCAGCCGCCTGGGGCCGGCACCGATCTGATCTGGTACGCCAGCACGGTCGACGCCGCCCACGAGGTGGCGCGGCGCCAACACGACACTGACCCGACCGACGGCACCGCCGCGGCTCTGCTCGGCGCTTGCCTGATCAATCAGGCGTGGGCGGTCCGGACCCGGGCTCGCGCCGAGTTCGTCAGCCAGGAGCAGTTCCGCGAGTTCTTCCGTATCCTGCGGATCGCCGAACGTGTCCTCATCGACGCGACCGCGTACCACCCAGACAATTGTGCGGCCTGGTCGTACCGTCTGGTCACCGCCCGTGGCCTGCAGCTCGGCCAGGCCGAGGTCCGTCGCCGCTACGACCGGCTCGCCGAGACCGATCCGCATCACCTTGCCGGGCAGCGGCAACTGCTGCAGCAGCTATGTCCGAAGTGGGGCGGTTCGTTCGAGCAGATGCTCGCCTTCGCCCGGCAGTCGGTGGCCGCCGCCCCGTCCGGTGCCCTCAACGGGCGTCTCGTCGCCGAGGCCCACGCCGAGCAGTGGCTGGAGCTGAAAGGCAGCGCGCTGCGTGACTTCCGCAAGGATCCGCAGGTGCGTCAGGAACTGCGTGACGCCGCCGCCAGGTCCGTGCTGCACCCGGCGGCGACCCGGGTGTACGGGTGGGTGGAGGCGCACAACGCCTTCGCCATGATCTTCAGCGTGATCGGTGACCACGCTGGTGCCGCGCCGCACTTCGCGGCGGTCGGCAACGTGATCGCGTCCGACGCCTGGGCGTACGTCAACAACCCGGTGGCATCGTTCGGACGGTTCCGTGAGCTCGCGACGAAGGCCGCAGGTGAGGCACGATGATCCGGCAACTCGACGTCGACGGGGTCCCGGCGCTGCTGGCCCCGACCGGAGGACCCACCCACGCCGGACTGATGTTCCGGGTCGGTCAGGCCGACGAGACCCTGGCCCGCCGTGGCCTCACCCACCTGCTCGAACATCTGGTCCTGCATCCGCTGGGTGCCGCCGACTACCACTACAACGGCACCACCGGCAGCGTCGTCACCCACTTCCACCTGCAGGGGTCCGTCGATGACATCACCACCTTCCTGACCGGGGTGTGTGCTTCGCTGCGAGAGTTGCCGGTGCACCGCATGGCGACCGAGAAGGCGATCCTGGACACCGAGTGGGCCGGCCGGACCTCAGCGACGACCGATCAGTTGCCGCTGTGGCGTCACGGTGCCCGCGACTACGGGCTGGGTTCCTTCGCGGAGCTCGGGTTGCCCGTGATCACCGACGAGGACCTGCAGGAATGGGCGGCCCGCTACTTCACCCGGGAGAACGCGGTCCTCTGGCTGGCCGGCGCGGAGCTCCCGTCGGGCCTGCGGCTGGACCTGCCGACCGGTAGCCGGATGCCGGCACCTGTCGCGTCGTCGGCGCTGCCGACGACGCCGGCCTACTTCCACGGCCCCGGTCGGGCGACCGCGACCGACATGGTGGTGCCCGCCGGAGCCGCCGCCACTGTCTTCAGCGGGGTATTGGAGCGGGAACTGTTCCGGGCTCTGCGGCAGCGCGATGGCCTGTCGTACACGACGGCAGCCCACTACGAGCCACGCGGCGACGGCAATGCGGTGATCACGGCTGTCGCGGACGCCCCGACGGGCAAGGAGACTGCGGTCCTTGGTGGATTCGTCGACGTGCTTGCCAAGATCCGGGTCGGCCGGATCGAGGAGACGGACGTGGCTGCGGTGGTTGGCAAGGCCACCGCGTCGCTGTCCAGCATCGAAGCGGATGGTGCCCGGCTGCCGTCGATGGCGCTCAATCTGCTCACCGGCCAACCGGTTTCGTCCAGCGACGATCGGACCCGGCAGCTGAAGGAGGTCACCGTCGAGTCGGTGCAGGCGGTGGCGACGACCGCGCTGAAGTCGGCGCTGCTGATGACGCCCCGTGGGCGTGGTGCCGACTGGGCCGGTTTCGTGGAGGCGGAGTCGGGCACGGTGGGGTTGCTGCCTGGCACCAGCCACCGGGGACTGGGCGGGCTGGACGGCCAGCGCCTGGTCATCGGGGCGCAGGGCGTCAGTCTGGTCAGCGAGTCCGGGCAGGTGGCGTCGGTTCGCTATGACCGCTGTGCGGCGATGTTGGCCTGGCCGGACGGTGGCCGCCAGCTGATCGGCGACGACGCGGTCAGTATCCGGCTGGAACCGACGGTGTATCAGGGTGCCACCGCCGAGCTGGCCGACGCGGCGGTCCCGGCCCAGCTGCGGGTCGATATGCCGGCCCGTGACCCGCAGGAGATCCCGCAACCGGAGACTGCTGGCGGGTCCCCTGGCCGGTACACCCAGGCCGGTGCCACCGCAGGCGGTGCGATCGACCGGTTCCGGGGGCTGAGCGGCGGACAGAAGTTGAATGTCGGTGCGCTGGGGCTGGTCACGGTTGTCGTCGGGGCCGCCGTACTGGGGCTGACCATCGCCATGATCGTCGGAGCGGTCGGCTTCCGGCCGCTGCCTGCGATCGGCAGTTGGATGGCGGTCGGATACCTCGGCCGGGCGTTCCTCAAGGCATGGAAGAACGCCTACTGAACGGCGCAAACCCGAAATCCGGCACTAAGACCGTTTCGCGCCATTTATCGTATTGGTATGCCGGTACCGACCCTGAAGCCCCACCGGGCGTAGCGACCAGCGGATGGACTTCGAGTCGGTTGTTCTGATCGTCGGAACGACGATCGACGCGGTCGGGGTGCTGATCATCATCGCCGGGCTGCTGGTGGGCAGCGTGGTCTACCTGCGCGACGTCATTCGCCAGCACGGCCTGCGGGCCAACTACCGCCGCTACCGGCAGAACATCGGCCGGGCGATCCTGCTCGGCCTGGAGTTTCTCGTCGCCGGTGACATCATCCGGACCGTGGCGATCTCGCCGACCTTCGAGAGCGTCGGCGTCCTGGCGTTGATCGTCGTCGTGCGTACCTTCCTCAGCTTCTCGCTGGAGGTCGAGATCGACGGCCGGTGGCCGTGGGGCAAACGGGCCACCACCAGCGACGGCCCGGCCGGCCCGGGATCTGTCGGAGGAGGTTCGTAGACTCCGGCGCCATGGCGATGGTGACCTTTGTCGACGAGAGCACGGCGGGTGCGCGTACCCCCGCTTGGGCCTTGCGGATCTTCGAGGAGCGGTTGACGCTGCGGGAGTTGATCCGCCGGCGCATCCACCAGGAGGTGGCCGAGTACCACGCCGCCGAGGCGACGCCCCGGCGGGCGCTGGTGCAGCCGACCCCGGTGGAGCGGGCGCTCAACGGTGACCCGGGCGCCCGACCGCGCCCCAGGGTCGACCCGGAGAAGCAGGTCGCCCTGGCCGAGACCGCGTTCAGCCGCAACGGGTTCGTGGTGCTCGTCGGCGACCGGCAGATCGAGGAGCTCGACGAGGTGGTCGATCTGCGCCGCGACACCGAGGTCACCTTCCTCAAGCTCGTCGCGCTGGTCGGTGGCTGATGACCACGACGGGCATGAGATCGATCTGGCGGGTCGAGCGGGTCGGCGAGCTGGTAGCGGCCGGCGAGATGGCCGACCTGGCCGGCTACCTGCAGACCCATTCGAAACAGGCGCTGGACAGCAAGGCGGCATGGGCGGCGATGCGCCCGTTGTCCCGGCCGGATCTGGTACGCCTGGTGCGCGTCATGATCGAGGCGACCCCACCCGGGCACCGACGGTCGTGGGCGGCGATGGAGGTCCTTTCCCGGCTAGCCCGGCGGCTGCCGGACGACCTGACCGAGGCAGACGCCCAGGTCATCGCCGAATTCACGGTTCGGGAGTGGATCTGGATCCCGGCCGGCGCGCTGGAGGTGGTGGCCCGCCGCCTGGCCGTCGCTGGCGGGCTGCCCGAGGCGCTGCTGCGGACGGTGATCCACCGGTCCGGTGAGAGCGCGAGGCTGCGCCAGCTGATGGTCGAGCTGGGTCTTGCCCCGTTGTCCACCAAGGACCCGTGGGCCGGGCAGATCCTGGCCGAGCTGCCTACGCTCGATCCGGTCTGGCCCCGGCTGGTGGCACATTCCAGTGGCGCGGTGACGGTGCGGCCCCCGGCCGCCTGGACCACCGAGGCGCGGAAGTTGCTCGCCGAGGTCGACCCGGACCAGGCCGGTGCGGCGCTGAGCCGGTGGCTGGGCCTGGCGTGCCGTACGCCGGAGCAGCCACCGGCGGCGGCGAACGCGGACGTGTTGCGTGGTCTGCTCTGGCTGGTAGAGCTGACCGACCCGACCTTGGGGCAGGTCCGCCAGCTGGGCGCACTGGTCGAGGTGATGTTGCGTCGGCTGCCGGGGATCGGGCCGGCCAGCCCGAAGGTGGCCAACGCGGCGGTCGGGGTGCTCGGCCGGCTCGACAGCGAGGCGGCGTTGGCGCAACTTGCCCGGCTGTCGGCGCGGCTGACCTACAAGGGCACCCGCAAGGAGGTCGACAAGGCACTCGACGCCCGTGCGGCGGCCCTGGGCATCAGCCGGGGCGAGATCGAGGAGTTGGCGGTGCCCGACTACGGCCTGTCCGAGGTCGGCCGGCACGAGGTGTCGGCCGGCGGTTGCCGGGTCGAGCTTCAGGTCAGCGGTACGGCCACCACGGTGACCTGGTTCAGCGAGTCCGGCCGGGCGGTGAAGAGCCCACCGGCGGCGGTACGCCGCGATCATCCGCAGGTCGTCGCGGACGTCAAGGCGCTTGCCAAGGACGTGACCGGGATGCTGGCGGCGCAGTCCGCCCGGCTGGACGGGCTGTTCCTGGCCCGGCGCGGCTGGACCATGTCGGTGTGGCGGGAGCGCTACCTGGACCATCCGCTGGTCGGCACGCTGGCCCGGCGGCTGCTGTGGCTGGTCGACGGGGTGCCGTGCGGCTGGGCCGATGACGCGCTGCGGACGGTCGACGACGCCCCGGTGCGCGCTGCCGCCGACGCGTCGGTGCAACTGTGGCATCCGATCGGCCGGCCGGTGCCGGAGGTGGTGGCCTGGCGGGACTGGCTGGAGCGGCACCGGGTGGTGCAGCCGTTCAAGCAGGCCCACCGGGAGGTGTACCTGCTCACCCCGGCCGAGGAGACGACCGGGACGTACTCGAACCGGTTCGCCGGGCACATCCTGCGTCAGCACCAGTATCACGCGTTGGCCGCCGCCCGGGGCTGGGCCGACAAGCTGCGGCTGATGGTCGACGACGACTACCCGCCGACGGTGCGGGAGTTGCCGCAGTGGGGTCTGCGGGCCGAGTACTGGGTGGAGGGGATCGGCGACGACTACGGTGTCGACACCACCGACGCCGGATCCTATCTGCGGCTGGTCACCGATCAGGTGCGGTTCTATCCGATCGACGCCGCCGCGAACTCGGCGCACGCCTCCGGCGGTGGCTACAGCCGGGACATGTGGCGGCACGGCGACGCGGATCCGGCCGAGCCGTTGCCGTTGGATCGGGTGCCGCCGCTGGTGCTCAGCGAGGTGATGCGCGACGTCGACCTGTTCGTCGGGGTGTCCAGCGTCGGCAACGACCCGACCTGGTCGGACGGTGGACCGCAGGGCAGGTACCGGGACTACTGGACGTCGTACAGCTTCGGGGAGTTGTCGGCGACCGCCCAGACCCGCCGGGACCTGCTGGTCCGGCTGCTGCCCCGGCTGGCGGTCGGCAGGCAGGCCAGCGTCGACGGCCGGTTCCTGGTGGTTCAGGGGGAGCTGCGCACCTACAAGATCCATCTGGGTTCGGGGAACATCCTGATGAGCCCGAACGACCGGTACCTGTGCATCGTGCCGGACCGGTCGACGTCGCGGTCGGCCTCGGCCGCCGGGCAGCAGGAGTTCCTGCCGTTCGAGGGCGACGGGGTCCTCGCGGTGATCCTCAGCAAGGCGATGCTGCTGGCCAAGGATTCGGAGATCACCGATCAGACGATCGTCCAGCAGATCGAGTCGGCCCGATAGTGAGCTTCGGTGTCGCCGGCCGGATCCCTGCCTTCATCCACCCTGCAGACCTGTTGGCGATCACCCGTGTGGCCGCATCCGCCGGCTGGGCGTCGCCGCGACCGTGGCGCTCGTCGGGGCCGTACTCGCCCCCGTCGACGCACCCGCGCAGGCCGCGCAGCAGCAGACCTGGTTGCCTCGCTCGTCGTACACGTCGACCGACACCGGCGACGGCAGCTACTCCGTCCCGCTGCTGCGCTCCGACGTGCCGGACATCAGCGTCGAACGGGTCTCGGCCGCAGACAACGACGAGGGCCGCGACATCTACTACATGATCAGCACCACGATGCACCTCAGCCCCGGTGCGCCGATCATGAAGTCCTACGACCTGGTCGACTGGGAGATCGTCAACTACGTCTTCGGCCGGGCAAGCATCGGCGACTCGTTCTCGCTGCGCAACGGGCAGAACTCGTACGGCCAGGGCCAGTGGGCGTCGTCGCTGCGCTACCACGACGGCATGTTCTACGTCGCGTTCAACACCAACAACCTCGGCGGGCGTACGTCTACCGTACCGACGATATCGACGATGGTGCCTGGCGGCGGACCGCGCTCGGCCGCGGTCTGCACGACCCGTCGCTGTTCTTCGACGTCGACGGCACCCCGTACATCTTCTACGGATCCGGTGGCACCAGCGCGGTGCGGCTCAACGCCGACCTGACCGCCATCGAGCGGAACTACCCGAACATCTTCACCGCCGCCGACTACGCCGGCCAGCCGTTCATCGGCGGACTGTTCGAGGGCGCCCAGTTCTACTACATCGACGACTACAACTGCGCGGTGCTCATCACCTGGCCGTCCGGGCAGGGCCGGCAGGTCGTCATGTTCCGCTCCACCGAGCTGCTCGGCCGCTCCACCTCGGCCGGTGGCGTTAACACATACGTTGCCCGTAGGGTGCTCAACTCCAACGGCTTCGCCCAGGGCAGCCTGGTGCCGATCGCCATCGCCGACGGCGGCACCGACTGGCACGGCATGTTCTTCCGCGACACCTTCCCGATCGGCCGCATCCCGGCGCTGATCCCGGCCACCTGGTCCGACGGCTGGCCGGTCTTCGGCACCAACGGCGTGGTGCCGGTCGGCGGCACGTGCGCCAAGCCGGTCCAGCTCAGCCCGGCCGAGGAGCTGTTCCATCGGCAGCAGAGCATCGTCGTCTCCGACGACCTCGCCAACGACGCGCCGCACAAGGCGTACCAGGACGAGCAGTGGACGATCCCGACCCCGCCGCCGACCGGCGATCACCCGACCGAGGCCGAGATCACCCCGAACGGGTCCTGGCTCGACATGGCGTGGGGGTGGAACCACGGCCCGGACAACCGCTACTGGTCGCTCACCGACGGAACGGCTGGCTGCGACTGACCACCGGCAAGGTCGTGACCGGCGGGTACGTCTACACGAAGCTGTCCAACCGGGCCGAGCTGGCCTGGTTCGAGGAGGCCCGCAACACGTTGTCGCAGCGTACCTTCGGGCTACGCCAGTCCGTCGAGACCAGGATGGACATCTCCCGGATGCGCGACGGCGACGTGGCCGGCCTCGCCGCGTACAACCGGGGCTTTTCGTACGTGGCGGTCATACGCGTCGCCGGCGTCAACACCCTCGGGCTGTTCAACTACGCCACCCAGAGCACCGGCGGGCAGGTCGACTTCGACCACTACCTGCTCAGCGACGTGCTGACCGCGCAGGGCCGGCTGCTGGACACCGGCGCCCTCGACGACGCCATCGCGTACGCCGGCACGCTGTCCGAGGCCGACTACCCGGCGGACGCCCGGGCGGCGATGCGGGCCGCACTCGACGCCGCGGTGATCGCGCGGGGCGGCCAGTTCGGCACCCAGAACCAGATCGACGCGCCGGAGCGGGCACTGAGCTACCAGCTGGCCCGGCTCGGTGTGCTCCGGCTCGACGTGCCGAGACTGCTGTCGGTCACCGCGTCGAGCCGCTGCCTGGCGAAGAAGGCGCAACTGGTTGTCGAACTCACCAGTGTCGCCCCGTCCCGGGTGACCGGCGCGGTGACCTCGCCGTACGGCAGCAAGGAGTACGGGTCGCGCCGGCGGCGAGCAAGGTGCGGACCTTTCCGACCGGTGTGGCGTCGATGTCGGCCGGCGAGGTGACGGTGACCGCGACGGCACGCGTCGACGGTACCCCGGTCAGTGCGACGGTGACTGTGCCGTACGCCGCGCAGAACTGCCAGTGACCGAACTCAACCCACCAAACCGGAATCACTCAGAGAGGATTCTCGTGAGACGACACGTGACAATGACGGCCCGGCGACGGGTCGGCGCGCTCACGGCGGTCGGCGCCCTGATCGCCGCCGGGCTCGTCGCCCCGGCGTCGCCGGTCTACGCCGATGACTCCGACCTCGTCGTCAACGGCGGGTTCGAAGCCGGACTCGACGGCTGGTTCGTCAACAACGGCAACGCCACCGACAGCGCAACGCTGACGCCGACCGACGACGCCTAGACGGGCGCGACCGCGGTGCTCGTCACCGACCGGGTGACGACCGGATCCGGCCCGATGCAGGACCTGACCGGCAAGGTGCAGGCCGGACAGACGTACACCCTCACCGGCCCGGATCAAGTACGACAACGAGGCCTCGCCGGCGACCAAGCAGTTCTTCGCCACGATGCACTACGGCGGGGCCACCTACACCAACCTGGTCAGCGTGACCGCGACCAAGGGCCAGTGGGCCCAGTTCACCGGGCAGTTCACCATCCCGGCGAGCCAGAGCGTCGCGACGGCGCGGCTGTTCTTTGAGACGCCGTGGACTTCTAACCCCGCCGCGGACTCGGACCTGCACCTGATGGACTTCACGCTCGACGACGTGTCGGTGGTCGGCGCCCCGCCGCCGGCGGCACCGTCGAAGACCATCGAGGTCGTCGGCAAGCTGCCCGGCGAACACAACCCGTTGATCGCACAAGTTCGGGGCCGACGGGTACGGCTTCGTCCACGACGGCCGGGTCTACCTGTACCTGACCAACGACACCCAGGGGTACGCGCCGAACCCGGCTACCGGCGTCTCACCGGGCATCAACTATGGCGACATCAACCAGATTACGGTGATATCCACGACCGACATGGTGAACTGGACAGACCACGGCGAGATCCAGGTCGCGGGCTTGAACGGGGTAGCGCCGTTCACCAACAACTCGTGGGCGCCCGGCATGGCCCGCAAGGTGGTCGACGGTGAGGAGAAGTTCTTCCTCTACTACGCCAACGGCGGCGGATCGAGCAACGTGATCACCGGCGGGTCGCCGCTCGGCCCGTGGACCAGCGAGCGGACGAGCACCCTGATCGACGGCCGTACGCCCGGTGCCGAGGATGTCGCCTGGAAGTTCGACCCGGCTCCGTTCGTCGACGACGACGGCGAGGAGTACCTCTACTTCGGCGGCGGCCCCGCGTCGACCAGCATGCCGGCGGCGGAGCGGTTCAACAACCCGAAGAACCTCCGGGCGATCGAACTCGGCGACGACATGGTGTCGACCGAGGGCACGGCCGCGGTCGTGGACGCCCCGGTGGCCTTCGAGGCGGCGCAGGTGTTCAAGCGTGACGGCAGGTACTACCTGTCGTACTCGTCGCACTTCGGCGGGCCCGACTTCGGCGGCAACCAGACGCCGCTGCCCGGCTACCCGGCGGCGGCCAGATCGGCTACCTGATCTCCGACGGCCCGATGTCGTGGCCGAAGGAGACCTACGCGGGCGTGCTGTTCCCGAACCAGTTGCAGTTCTTCGGGGCCGGCACCGGCGGTAACAACCACCAGTCCGTGTTCGAGTACGAGGGCAGATCCTACTTCACCTACCACGCCCCGACGCTGAACAAGCGGATCAACGGCAACACCACCCAGGGCTACCGCAGCCCGCACATCCAGGAGTTGACCTTCAACTCCAACGGCACCATCCAGCAGGTCGTCGGCACCTATGCCGGCGTCGACCAGGTCCGCGACTTCGACCCGTACCGTGTCTTCGAGGCCGAGACGTTCGGCTGGAGCAAGGGTGTCGCGACCGCGAAGGTCGACGGCGGGTCGCCGCAGTTCGGCGACGCGGCGCCCAACCTGGTGGTGCGCGACGTCGACGACGGCGACTGGACTGCGCTCTCCTCGGTGGACTTCGGCGCCGGTGCCGCGAGCCTGACGGCGAAGGTCCGCCCGCTGGTGGACGGCGGGTCGATCCAGCTCCGGCTCGGCGACGTCACCGCGCCGGTGGTGGCGACCATCGGCGTCGACGGGCCGCTGGGCGAGTGGGACGGAGCTCACCGCTTCCCTCGACGGGGTCACCGGGGTGCACGACGTGTACTTCACCTTCGTCGGACCGGCCGGGGACGACCTGTTCGAGGTCGACTCGTGGTCGTTGACCCCGGCGGCGGACGGCCCGGATCACCGGCACGGTCACCACCGGGTACGGCGAGAAGGAGTACGACGTACAGCCGGCGACGAGCAAGGCGCGGACCTTCCCGACCGGTGGGGCGGTCGTCCCGGCCGGCACGGCGACGGTGACCGCGTCGGCGTGGGTCGACGGCGAGCTGGTGTCGATGTCGCTGGACGTGCCGTACGAAACGCACATCTGCGACTGATCACGCGAGCAGGGCGGCCCGGCCAACGCTGGGCCGCCCAACGGTCAGCTGGTTTCCAGACAGAAAATGCCCCTGACCAGCCGATTGCAAGCGATGCCGCATCTTGTGGCAATCCGGAAGAGGCGCAATGCTTCCGCGTATGCGATGGTCGATTCACGTTGTAGGCTCTTCAACTGGAGGCTGAAGGTGTCCATCGCTGAAATATCGAGACATCAACCGACGCTGGAACAGGCAAAACGATCCGCTTCGGAGTTGGTGCCGGCGCTCAGAGACAAGGCGCAATGGTCGGAGGAGAATCGCCGCATCCATGACGAGTCCATCCAGGCACTCGTCGACGCCGGCATTTTCCGACTGCGGATGCCGGCCCGATACGGCGGCTACGAGGCCGACACCCGGACACTAGTGGACGTGGCAATTCAGCTGGGTCGGGCGGACGGTGCGCTGGCGTGGACGGTCTCCACGTACTGGATCGCGTCCTGGATCGTCGGCCTGTTTCCGGACGAAGCTCAGGACGAGGTATTCGCCTCTCCAGATGTTCGGATCTGCGGTGCAGTCAGTCCGAGCGGTACGGTGGTTCCGGTGGATGGTGGAGCCGTCCTGAACGGCGCCTGGAAATTCGTCAGCGGTGCGTGGCACGCCGATTGGCAGGAGTTGGCCACGATCATGCTGCGACCGGGTGCCGACCCCGAGCCCGTCATTGTTGCGGTGCCGATGTCGAGCTTGCAAATCGTGGACGATTGGTATACGTCGGGGATGGGCGCTAGCGGTAGCGTCAGCACAGTGGCGAAGGACGTGTTCGTTCCGGACACGCACATCATCCCGATGGCCTCCGCCATTCGACCGAACAGCCTCTCGAAGTTGAGCGCCAACTCGCCGATGTGGCGTAGCCCGACCATTCTGGCTGGCTCGGCCGCTACCGTCGGCATCCTGGTCGGCATGGCGAAGGCTGCCCGCGAGGCCTTCTTCGAGCGGATGCCGAACCGTCCGATCAGGTACACCGACTACGAGCACCAGGCAGAGGCGCCTGTCACGCACATCCAGGTCGGTACGGCCGTGATGAAGACCGAGCAGGCGGAGTATCACGCGTACCACGCCGCAGACCTGGTGGACGCGAAGGCCGCCAGTGGCGAGCCGTGGACCATGGAGGAGCGCGCTCGGGTTCGGGCCGACGAAGGGTGGGCCACGAAGCTGGCCAAGGAGGCGGTGGATATCTTCGCCGCAGCGAGCGGCGGCTCCTCGATCTACAAGAGCGAGCCGATCCAGCGGATCGTGCGAGACATCCACGCGATCAGCGTGCACCCGATGTTCAGCCCGGACAGCAACACCGAAACCTACGGCCGGGTGCTTTGCGGCCTCCCGCCCAACACGCAGTTCATCTAGCCGGTTCCCCGGGACCGCTGGCCGTCGACGACCAGCGGTCCCGGGGTTTTGCGGTGGTTCCGTCGGTGGTTGCCACGACCTGACTTCGGTCACCGGCTTTCGGCGCGACGGCGCCCGCGAACTGCTCGCCGATCCCTGTCAGGGCGAGTTCGACCTCGGTATCGCCCCGGGCCCGCCGAGAACGACGCTGGTCGGCCCGTCCCGGCCCGGCCAGCGACGCGGGGCTGTTCGGCGCTGGGGGTTCGTCGGAGCGTGGGCCGGCGGTGGTCGCCGCGCCGCGGGTGCTGTAAGAGGGGTTCCCGTTGGAGATCGGCTGCTTCGAGCTGGTCGGCCTCAAGGGCTACGTCAGCAACATCCCCCACAGCGTGATGAGCCCCGCCGACGTGATCTCCCACCACCACGACCTGTGGAACGTGGAGCAGTCCTTCCGCATGTCCAAGACCGACCTCGCCGCCCGGCCCACGGTCCACCACCGCAGAGACGCGATCGAGGCGCACCTGACCATCGTGTTCACCGCCCTGGCCGTGACCCGCGAAACGCCACCCAGACGTTCCCACCCCAGATCGGCCCCGGCCGGCAGTCCATCATCGACGCCATCACCACCAGCCGAGCATCAGGCACTAGCGAAATGACCGAAGTCAGCTGGCCGCCAAGAGTCGCCGCGCCATCTCGGCGCGGCGACTCTTGGCGGCCAGTGGCGGTTGCTACGAGGGCTTCGCCTGCCCCGCCGCCGCCGAACCCCTGTCGGAGCGACGCCGAATGCCCGGCCAGCGGAGGGAGGCTGGCCGGGCATTCGTCCGGTACGCGTGGTGCGCAACCAGTGTCCTACTTGAACTGGATGATCTGCAGGTAGTTGCCGTCCGGGTCGGCGAACGTCCCGAAGCGGCCGGAGGGGCGGTCCGCCACGGGGAGGAGCCAGTCGACGCCGGCAGCTTTCAGTTGCGCCTCGACCGCATCGAAGTCATCGACGTGGAAGTTGAGGATCATACGCCCTGGCTCGTTGTTCTTGACGTCGACGTCGTCGCGCCCCTCGATGACCAGGAGGAAGCCGCCGAGGTCGATCGGACCCTCACCACTGTATTCCGGTGCCAGGGTCTTGCGGTACCACTCCCGTAGCTCGTCGGGTCGGGTCGTACCGAGAAGCATACTGCTGGGCTTGGGTGTGAGCATTGAAATCTCCTTGTCGGGAACTTTCCGGTGGGGTGGCATTGCCTGGCCTCAGTCCAAAGAGGCGGCCATGGGCTGACCAGTCTCCTTAGCAGCTGGCGCCTCCGTCACTGTAGTCTGGCTGTCCCCTCCGCGGGTGCGTAGCCCAACCCAGATCAGGGCCGAACTGGCCAGAGTCACCGCCACGTTCACGCCCAGCGCGAGCTGGAGCCCGGTCAACTCGACGCTTTGCGTCGCCGCGATCGACACCATGATCGGCGCGCCGATGGTGAGGGCTACCTGCTGGGTCATCGAAGCAAGTCCGGTCGCCAGGCCCTGCTCTTCATTGGGCAGACCAGAGGTTCCGACCACTGTGTACGACACGATGCAGGTGACATGTACGAAGAACCCGATGAACAGCGCGGGGATCAAGACCAGGAGCGCCAGTCGGTTGGTGCTGAGGAACGCCAGCGGCAGGATCAGCAGGCCCTGCAGAGCCAGCCCCAGAGTGAGGACCGTACGGCTGTTGTAGCGCCCGAGGATGCGCCCAGCGATCGGTCCAGCGGCGATCGCCGCCAGGCCTGGTACGCCGAACGTGAGACCGGTGGCCACTGGGGAGAAGTCCAGGACGTTCTGTAGGTAGAGCGTCATCAGGAAGATCATGCCGGTTTCCATCGAGAAGATCACGAGGCCGGCGTAGTTTCCCCACTTCACGTTGGGTTGCTTGAGGAAGCGGACCGGCACCAGCGGCGCGGGTGAACGCACCTCGATCATCCAGAAGGCAATCAGCAGCGCCGCTCCTACGGCGCCCCAGATGATGCTCTTTTCCAGGATCGCGTACACCACGGCCAGCAGACCGCCGGTCATGGCTACCGCGCCAGGGACGTCGAGCTTCACCCGCTCAGGTATCCTGCTTTCCTTGATCAGCAGCGGTGTGACCACAAGAATCGCCGCGGCGATCGGGATGTTGATAAAGAACGCGGCCCGCCAGCTCAGCAGGCTCACGAGGGTGCCACCGATCAGTGCACCCGCGGTGAAGCCACCAGAGAGGATCGCCCCGTTGAGCCCGAGCGCCCGCTCACGCATGCCGCCTTCGGTGAACGAGGTGGTGATCAGCGACAGTGCCGCAGGCACCGCCATGGCGGTAGCGGTGCCCTGCAGGGCGCGGGCGGCCAGCAGCATCTCGGGGTTGACGGCGAAGCCGCCGAGTAGTGAGGCTCCGGCCAGCAGTACGATGCCGGACAGGAAAAGTCGACGACGGCCGAAGAGATCCGCCATCCGGCCGAACAGCAGCATGAATCCGGCTGCGGGAAGCGTGTATGCAGAGACGATCCAGGGTAGCCCGGTCAATCCCAGCCCGACACCTGCGCCGACCTCCGGGAGGGCTACATTCAAGATCGAGTAGTCGGCCGCAAATACAAATGCGGCGGCGAGTAGCACCAGCATGGTCATTCTCTGGCGGCGGCTGAAGCGTGGCGGAGCGGACGCGATGGTGGTCAAGGTGCGATCCCTTCCTTGAGGAATCCGATATCCAGCGGTCAGGACGCTCTCCGGACTTGCCGAAACCTCGGGTACCTATTTTCCGCATGCCGGCATAAGGTCCGGAGAGCATGGACCAGTCCTGTTTCGCGGATTTCTAGAGGCCGGCGAGGAACTTCAATAGTTCCGCGTTTACCTCCTCCGGAGCTTCCTGTTGCGTCCAATGGCCTACCCCTGGCAGGGCTACCGTGTTGGTCAGGTTCGGCACGAGGAACCGCAGGTTGGGGATCAGTTGGTCCATCCCGGGAAGCCCGATGCTTCCGTCTCGGTCGCCGTGGATGTACAACGCTGGAGGCGTCATCGTTGCGCCTTGCCACGGTGCCGTCAGTTCCCAGCTCAGATCGATCGTCCGCCACCAGTTCAGGCCGCCGGAGAATCCCGTCCGGCTGAATTCGGCGGTGTAGAAGTCGAGGTCGCCGTCGGTCAGCCAACGGGGTACCGCCGTCGCCTCCGGCATGATGTCGAGGAGACCATCGCTGGCCGGGATCACTGGCAGGGCCGCTGCTGCTGCCTGTGGCGAGTCACCGAAGCCCCAGTGGAAGAAGCGGGTGAGGCTGGAACGCACGTCCCGTTCCAGTTCGGCCTCGGCCGTTCCGGGCTCCTGCAGGTACTGCATGTAGAAGCCGTCGCCGAGTGCTCCCCGCAGCGCCGTCAGCGCGCTGACGGCGCCACGCGGCAGGTAGGGCACGCTCAGCGCCACCACGCCGCGGATGCGGTCGGGCCGCATGAGTGCCGCGTTCCAAGCGACGGACGTACCGAAGTCATGTGCCACCAGTACCGCTTGCTCTTCGCCGAGCGCATCGAGCAGGCCGATGACGTCGCCCACCAGGTGCAGCTGCGAGTACCGCTCAACCTCTGCCGGTCGGTCGGTCTGACCGTAGCCGCGCAGGTCGGGTGCGACGGCGTGGTAGCCCGCCGCAGCCAGAGCCGGGAGCTGGTGGCGCCACGAGTACCACGACTCCGGAAATCCGTGCAGGAGGACGACCAGCGGCCCTTCACCCTGCTCGGCAATGTGCATCTGGATGCCGTTGGTCTGCACATCGCGGTGCCGGATCTCGTTCGTCGTCTCCCGGGCCAGTGCCGAATCTTCGTTGCTCACGGTGTACCTTCCTTCTCCGTTGCATGAAGTGGTTTCACCGAAAAATCTTCTCCCCCATGCCCTAGCCGATTCCACTCCTTCCTTGCCCATAGCCGATCTGCTCGACTGGAAGCCGGCATCGAAGAACCTTGGGAAGGTCGAAGTGAAACTCTCGCTACGGTGCAGAACCGTACGGAACCGTCAGGTGCGCTGTTTCGGCGCGATCCGGTTGGCGCTGCTCGGGTCGTCCCGGTCGCGGCCCGGTGGGTACGGGCGTACCCACTGGGCCGCGAATTGTCTGTTCGCTGAGGTACTAGCCTGGATCCCGCTCCGCGGCCTCGGCGACCCGTTTGATGGTTGCCAGCCGCCGATCCCAGTTCGCAGCTAGTGCGGCCATCCATCGCACGGTCTTGTCCAGAGCCGCAGACTGTACGGCGTACCGCATTTCGCGTCCCACGCGGTTGCTTGAGACCAATCCGGCGGCGTCCAGGACTGCGAGATGCTTGACGACCGCCTGTCGTGAGACCGGGAGTTGCCTGGCAAGAATCGTCGCGGTGACCTCGCCCTGATCGGCGAGCAAGTCGAGCAGGTGCCGTCGGGTCGGATCGGCCAGCGCTACGAGAACGCTGTCGACTACTTCGACCTCGCCGCGACTTTCCACCGTCACACAGGTGCCTCGGCGCGCTTCTTGAACGCGTCGAAGACCTGGGGCCAGCCGTCGTCGTTGTTCTTCCGCGCCTCGATCCGCTGCTCCGCGGAGGCGGCCAGCGCGGCGAATCCACTCTCCACGACGCGGAGCCGCGTCTTGTCGCCCTCCGCAGTCAGGGTGAACTCCACCAGGGTGCTGTTGTCCGCGCGCAGTTCGTCGCCGGGGAACGCGCTGGCCCAGCGGTACGCCACGTAGGTTGGTGGCTCGACCTTCTCCACCTGAACGGGGAAGTCGCCGTACTCAGGGTTGCGCGCCACCATGGACTCGCCCGCCTTGGCCACGGTGCCGGCCACGGTCGCCTCGTCCGCTACCCAGAAGCCGGGCTCGGCCACCAGTGACCAGACCCGTTCCATCGGTGCCGCGATCAGGGTCTCCCGCTCGATCCGGTCTTCGCTCATTGGTGACTCCTTGAACCATCGTCGTTGATTGCCCCCCATGGTGGCACGTCGCCCACGATGGTGCAACCCATGGGTTGCACCATCGTCCGGGTGGCCTCTCGGCGCGGGCGCGTGGCCCAGTGGCGGCCTCGGCGGGTCAGGGGAGTCGGTCGCAGCGATACCGGAGGCGTGGGTGTCCACCATTCTCGACGTCCGATGTGTTCGTGTCATCTCCGAGAGTGCCTTGTCTCGGATCCCTGTCCCTTTTCTGCAGATTTTCTGGATCCGTTTGCACGGAAGGCAATTCTGAGGTCGGTCACCGGCAACAAGTGGGCATTGTGGTGACGTCGGCAGGGCAACACCAAAGAAGCGTTCTGGACCTCGTCTTGTGATGCTCATACGGAAGCCTGCCCCGGCAAAAGGGCCCACCGTCAGGGCCCCTCGATCAGGGCGGCGAGGCGGCCATTGTCGCGTCTGAGTGCAGCTCGTCGATTGGAGAGGGAGTCGAGATGATCGTGCTGGAGACGGTGAAGCTCGAATTGGACGGCCCGACGGCCACCATCTACTTGAACCGCCCGGACAAGAAGAACGCGATGAACCCGCAGATGCACCGGGACATGAACCAGGTCCTCGACACGATCGAGGCGGCCGGGACGGTCAAGGCAGTCGTCATCACCGGAGTCGGTGACAGCTTCAGCGCGGGTATGGACCTGGAGGAGTGCTTCCTTCAGCCGTTCGACGATCCACAGCTGTTCTACCGGACGAACCTGGTGGCGCTCAACTGGTTCAAGCGACTCAAGGCGTTCCCGGCGGTGACCATCGCCAAGGTGAACGGTTTCGCCTTCGGCGGTGGATTCCTGGTGACCGGCCTCTGTGACCTGGCGATCACGTCCGAGAGCGCCGTGTTCGGGCTGTCTGAGATCAACTTCGGGATCTTCCCCGCTGGTGGGGCTACCTGGGCGGCCACCCACAACCTGCCCCGCAAGCAGGCGCTGTACTACATCCTAACCGGGGACACCATGACCGGTCAGCAGGCGGAGGCGTACGGCCTGGTGAACAAGGCGGTTCCGGCCGACCAACTCGACGCGGAGACCGACCGGTTGGTCCGCAAGATCGTAAAGAAGAACCCGATCACCCTGGAACTGGCCAAGCAGGTCTACGAGCGCACAACGACCATGGATCTGCCGACCGCGATCGACTACGACCAGGCCAAGCTCTGGGAGCTCTCCCGACTCAGCGGCAACGAGTGGATCAACGTCGCGCTGAAGCAGTTCGAGAAGCGAGCGTTCCAACCCGGACTCAGCTCGTACAGCCGGGCCGAGGTGAAATCATGATATTCACCGCTGAGCGTCTGGGAGTCGACATCCCGGACCTCGCGCTGACGGAGTACGTGCTGCGCCACGCGGATCAGTACGGTGACCGGCCGGCCCTGGTCGACCTCTCGGGCGGGGACGGGTACACGTACCGCCAGCTCGCCAGCGCGGTTCGGCGGCTGGCCGCCGGGCTGCGGGCGCGGGGCTTCGGCCGCGGTGACGTGCTGGCGATGCTCGCGCCCAACGTGCCCGAGTACCCGATCGCCGTCCACGCGGCGGTCCTGGCCGGCGGCACCGCCATGTTGCTGAACCCGCTGGACACGGCGGACGATCTTGCCTCCCATCTCGACGAAGCTGGCGCCCGACTGCTGGTGACCGTGCCGCCCGAGGTGGACAAGGCGAGGTCGTTTGTCGGCCGTACCAAGGTGGAGGAGCTCGTCGTCATCGGTGCGGCCGACGGCGTGACGTCGATGTCGGAGCTGTACGGCAGTGACGTACCGATGACGTCGGGCGTCGACCCGAGCGAACAGGTCGCGCTGCTGCTGCACTCCAGCGGCAGCACCGGATCGCCCAAGGCCGTCATGCTGACGCATCGCAATGTCGTCGCCACGGTGCAGCAGACGAGCCTGGTCGCGCCGCTCGGTGAGGACGAGATGGTCCTCGCCATGCCGCCGTTCCATCACGCCTTCGGCATGATCATGGTCCTGAACGCCAGCCTGCTGCAGGGGGCGACGATCGTGACGATGTCGCGGTTCGATCCCGAGGGGTACCTCCGGGCGATCCAGGACCACCGGATCACCCGGCTTTACATCGTGCCGACGCTCGCCGTTCTGCTGGCCCGCAGCCCGCTGGTGCAGCGGTACGACCTGTCGTCGATCCGTTCCATCGTCTCTGGCGGTGCCACCCTCGACCCGGAGATCGCACAGATGTGCCGGGAGCGCCTCGGCTGCCACATCGCCCAGGGGTACGGCATGACCGAGGCGATGACCTCGTTCATGCAACTGGAGGATCCGGTGGTGCCCGCATCGGTGGGTCGGGCCGCACCGAACATCGAGTTCAAGATCAGTGACGTGACGACGGGTGCGGCGCTGGGGCCCAATCACAACGGCGAGATCCTCATCCGGGGCCCGCACGTGATGAAGGGGTACCTCAACGCGGCCGAGGCCACCCGCCAGGCGCTCGACGCCGATGGCTTCCTGCGCACCGGCGACCTCGGCTACGTCGACGACGATGGTGAGCTGTTCATCGTCGACCGCATCAAGGAGCTCATCAAATACAAGGGGCAGCAGGTGTCGCCGGTGGAACTCGAGGCGGTCCTCATGGCGCACCCGGATGTCGCCGACGCGGCGGTCATCGGGGTGCCGGACGAGGAGGCCAGCGAGATCCCGAAGGGCTTCGTGGTCGCCAGGCAGGCGGTCAGTGCGGAGGACCTCATGACCTTCGTTGCCGCGCGGGTCGCTCCGTACAAGAAAGTCAGGCAGATCGAGTTCGTCGACGAGATTCCCCGTACGCCGGTTGGCAAGATCGAGCGCCGGCGCCTGAAGGAGCGGGATCGCGTCGCTTGAAGCTGCGGAACTCGGTACGCAATTTCGAAGGGGATTCGACAATCGAATTCTGGCAGTCTGGAGGCGGACGGTTCCGCCGGAAGTCCTGAGGAGTTGTAATGAACCTTCCGCAAGTAGTGTCAAGAGAAGAGTGGCTGGTAGCCCGTACCGCTCTCCTGGAGAAGGAGAAGGAGGTCACCAAGGCGCGGGATGTGATTGCCGAGGAGCGTCGCAATCTACCGATGGTCAAGGTGGAGAAGGATTACCTCTTCGAAGGGCCGAACGGCACGCTGACGTTGCTCGACCTGTTCGAAGGGCGTCGTCAGCTGATCGTGCGGCACTTCATGTACTCGCCTGGCCAGGAAGAGGGCTGCATCGGTTGCTCGATGCAGGCCGACAGTGTCGGCGAGTTGTCGCACATGTGGGCGCGGGACACCACCTTCGTGATGATCTCCCGGGCCCCGCTGGCAGACTTCCAGGCGTTCAAGGCCCGCATGGGGTGGGACATCCCGTGGTACTCGTCGTTCGGTAGCGAGTTCAACTACGACTACGAGGTGTCGACCGAGCAGGGGGAGTCACCCGGCGTCAGCGCGTTCTATCGTGAGGGCGACGACGTCTTCTTCACGTACTCGATCTTCGACCGCGGCGGTGACATCTTCAAGAGCTTCTACAACTACCTGGACATCACCCACCTGGGGCGGCGCGAGGACGAGCTCGAACACCCTTGGGACTGGTGGCGTCACAAGGACCGCTACGACGCCGAGAACGCCTCCGTGCCGGGCAGCAACTGGTGGAACGGCACCAGGTATCAGAAGTAGTCGACGAACCGCTGACGGCTCCGGCTCCTGGCGCGCCCGCAATGCGCCAGGAGCCGGAGCCGTCAGCCCTGTGTCGAGGGTCTATCGGGTCGACCGGCCCGAGAGTCAGCAGCACCGAAAGTTGGAGGAAGCATGAGTGACATGTCCGCAAGGACCACCATCGTCGTCGGCGCGAGCCGCGGTCTCGGCCACGGGATCGCCGTCGCGTTCGCCGAGGCCGGCGCCCCGGTGATCGCCGTGTCGCGGACCACGACGGAGTTCCCGGAGCCGTCCAACGGTGCCGGGTCGATCCGGACCGAGACCACCGACGCCGGCGCGGCGACGGTGCCGGCGAGCCTGATCGATCGGTACGAGCCGTCGACGGTCGTGCTGGTCGCCGGTGCCACTCCGCACATGCGTCCGCTGCAGGAGCAGACCTGGGAGACCTTCTCGGTCAACTGGGAGACCGACGTGCGGATCACCTTTCACTGGCTGCGTGAGGTGCTGCTCAAGCCACTTCGGCCCGGCAGCCGGGTAGTGGTGATCAGCAGCGGTGCGGTGCTCGGCGGATCGCCGCTCAGCGGCGGGTACGCCGGAGCCAAGGCGACCCAGCGCTACATCACCGGGTACGCGCAGGACGAGGCGAACCGGGCAGGCCTGGACATCACCTTCACCACGGTGCTACCCCGGTTCGCGCCGATGACCGGAGTCGGTCTACCAGCCGTGCAGGCGTACGCTGCGCGCGCCGGCCGGCCGGTGGAGGACTTTGTCAACCGGATCGGCCCGCTGCTCACTCCGGAGCTCGCCGGAACGGCGATGGTGGACCTGGTCCGAACGGGCGCCGCCGAGGTCGCGGCCGGCTACGAGCTCAACGGCGCGGGACTGCGCAAGCTTTCCTGACCCGTCCCGGCGGGCGCACCACATCCGGTGCGCCCGACAGGAAGGCGCCCCGCGGGCATCAGCACGCGGGGCGCCCAGGATCGGCCGGGGCGGGATCAGGAAGCGCGGAGCGAGTCGGCGAGTCGCTCACCGATCATGATCGAGGTCAGGTTGGTGTTGCAGTTGACGATCGACGGCATGACCGAGGCGTCACCGACGTACAGGTTGTCGATGCCGTGCACCTGCAGCCGCTCGTCGACCACCGCGTCGGCGTCCTCGGCGCTGCCCATTCGGGCGGTGCCGACCGGGTGGTAGCCGCTGTCCAGGCTCAGCCGGACGTAGTGACCGAGCATTTCGTCGTCGGCGGCCATGTCCTCGCCGAGGACGACGAAGCGGTCTCCCCGGTCGACGATGCCCGGGGTCTGCATCAGTTGCCAGCAGGTGCGGACCGCGTCGACCAGGATCTGGATGTCCTGCTCGGTGTCGAGGAAGTTCAGGTCGATGTCCGGCGGAGCCGCCGGATCGGCGGAGGTGAGCACCAGCCGTCCCCGGGACTGCGGCCGTTGATGGACGACCATCACACCGAATATCGTCTTCGCCGCGGCGAGCATCTGCAGCTCGGGGAAGAGCGTCAGGTCGAAGTGGTTGATCATGTAGTACTGCAGGTCGTTGAATTCCGTCGAGCCGGGTGCGGTGGTGCGTACCATCGTCTGCAGGAAGGCGTCCTCGGGGTTGAACGTGCCCTCCTTCGGCACCATGAAGGCGCCGGTCCGGGGGTGATCGATCAGAGTGCCGCCCACTCCGGGCCGGTCGAGCAGCACGTCGATGCCGAGCCGTTGCAGGTCTGCGGCGGGACCGATGCCGGAGCGCATCAGGATGGCCGGGGTGCTGACGGCTCCGGTGGCCAGTACGACGGTGCCGGCGTGGATCTCCTCGATTCCGCCGGCCGGATTGGTCACCTCGACGCCACACGCCCGGGTGCCTTCGAACAACACCCGGTTGACCTGTGCCCCCGAGTAGATGGTCAAATTCGGTCGCCCACGCGCCATGGCCAGGTAGCCCATGGCGGTGGAGAAGCGGGTCCGGGTGTCATTGCGGTTCGACGGGATCGGTCCGACCCCACTGGCCTGCGGGTGATTGTGGTCCTCGACCTCGGGGAAACCGGCCTTGAGCGCTGCCTCGTGGAAGACATGCTGAACCGGGGCCAACTCTTCGGGCTTCCACCGGCGGATCGGGATCGGGCCGCCCCGCCCGTGGTACTCGTTGTCGAAGTCGAGGTCGTTCTCCAGCCGCTTGTAGTACGGCAACACCTGGTCCCAGGCCCAGGCCGGGTTGCCCATCGACGCCCATTCGTCGAAGTTGTTCGGAGTGCCGCGCAGGGCGATGGTGGCGCCGACAGCGGAGGAACCGCCGGCGACCTTTCCGCGGGGAAAGATGATGCGTCGCCGGTCGGTGATTTCAGCCTTGTAGTGCCAGTCGAACGCGGACATCGACATCGCGCTGCCGTCGAGGATCTCGCGTGGCGTCTCCGCGATGGTCGCGTAGTCGGGGCCAGCTTCCAGTAGTAGCACCTTGCGCCCGGGATCCTCGCTCAGCCGCGCAGCCAACGCTGCGCCAGCCGATCCGGCTCCGACCACCAGGTAATGGAATTCACTCATCAGGGCGTCCTTCGGCAAGTGGAGGTTGGCGATCCTGCGGTGCTCGATCAGGCGTGGATGCGCTTCCAGCACGGTCTTTTTGTGGGTCCCCGATGAGCATTACAGTTGCCAATACCGGTTACTTCTCCACCGTTGCTCAGCGTGCCGACAGCTTCCTGCCGGGGCGAATGTCGCCTGCTACGGGTTGCCGGTCGGCTGTCCCAGGTCGCTGGTCGGCCGGGGTGGCCGACGACGGCGGGCCCGGGCGAGCGAGATCAAAGTCGTGTCGTGATCGTCGCCGGCGCCAACCATCAGCGACCGCAACTGGGATTCGAAGCACAGCTCCGCGTCGTACGGATCGATCAGGTAGCCGCCGAGTTCGAGGCTGACCAGCCCATGCAGCGCGATCCACATGGTCTGCCCGACAAGAAGCGGGTCGCTCGGGCGGAACCTGCCCTGTTCGGTGGCCCGGGACACGGCGTCCACCAGCGGTTCCAGGGTGTAGCGGCCGTGCTGTCGGTCGCCGTCGCCGAGCGCGAACCCACCGAGTGCCGAGCTGCCGAACATCACCAGGTAGAGCTGGGGGTGGTCGAGTGCATTGGCGCGGTACGCCCAGCCGAGCGCCATGGCGTCGGCGACCGCGTCGTTGGTGGCACGCACCGTGGCCATCCGTCGGTGGAGGCGGGCAAAGCCTTCGTGCACCATCGCTCGGACCAGGTTGTCCATTCCGCCGTAGTAGGTGTAGACGACCGTGGTGGAGGTGCCGACGGCGGCGGCGAGCCGGCGGGTGGTGAGCGCGGCGGTCCCGCCCTCGGCCAGCAGCCGAGCGGCAGCTTCGAGCAGCGTGGCTGCCAGCTGCGGGTCGACGCGGCGAGGACTCACGTTGACATGATCTCACGACCGGCGTACCGTCGATGCATAACGCCGTTACGTAACTTAGAAATGCTACGGCGAGACGTAACGCTGATCGATCCGGTCGCGTACGACAGGTGGAGGCTCCCATGAGCGTCGTCGTCCACTACCCGCTACCCGCTAGCCAGCTGGACAACCGGCGTCCGGTCGCCATCGAGTCGACCGAGACCGAGCTCACCGTGACCGGTCGGCTGCCGATCGAACTCGACGGCTGCCTGGTGCGGGTCGGGCCCAATCCGATCCGTCCCGACCGCCGGGCGCATCCCCTCGTCGGCGAGGGGATGGTGCATGGCGTACGGCTGCACCGGGGCCGGGCGCAGTGGTACCGCAACCGGTGGGTCCGCACCGACGGTGTTGCCCGGGACCGGGGTGAGCTGCCGCTGCCGGGCCCCCGGCACGGGTTGTCCGACAACGCCAACGCCAATGTGGTCCGGCACGCCGGCCGTACGATGGTTCTCGGCGAGGCCGGCGTGTTGCCCATCGAGCTCGACTCCGAGCTGAACTCGGTGGCCCGGCTCGACTTCGATGCGACGTTGCCCCACGGGTTCACCGCACATGCTGAGGCGGACCCGGTCACCGGGGAGCTCTTCGCGGTCGCCTACTACCACGAGCTGCCCTACGTGGAACATCTCGTGGTGGGTGCCGACGGTCGGGTGCGTCGGGCCACCCGGATCGAAGTGTCCGGTACGCCACTGATGCACTCGGTGGCGCTGACCGACCGGCATACGGTGCTGTTCGATCTGCCTGTCGCCTTCGATCCGCAGCAGGCACGCAACGGATCGCGGTTCCCGTACTCCTGGTCCGACGCCCGTCCTGCCCGACTCGGCCTGCTGCCGAGGTCGACCGGTACCGACGTCCGTTGGTTCGAGGTCGACCCCTGCTACGTGTTCCATCCAGTCAACGCCTATGAGGTCGGCGACCGGTGTGTGGTCGATGTGATCCGGCACGAGCGGGTGTTCGACCGCGACCGGCTGACACCCGGTGAGACCGCGCCGACCCTGTGGCGCTGGTCCGTCGACCTGGTCCGCGGCTCGGTGGCGGCCGAGCAACTCGACGATATTCCGCAGGAGTTTCCCCGGATGGACGAACGGCGCAAGACGATGCCGTACCGCTACGCCTACACGGTGGCGATGCAGCGGGGCGTCAGCGTGCTGGGCGGCTCGGCGCTACTGCGCCACGACCTCGACCGGAGCGACGTCACGGTGCACGACTTCGGCCCGGCGTGCGAGACGGGCGAGGCGGTCTTCGTGCCCCGCGGCCCTTTCGGCGCGGAGGACGACGGCTGGCTCCTGACCTATGTGTACGACGCCCGCGACGGACGTAGCCGGCTGGTCGTGCTCGACGCGGCGGACTTCGCCGGACCACCGGTCGCCGAGGTGCACCTGCCGGTACGAATCCCCAGCGGATTCCACACCAACTGGATCGTCGGCTGACAAGTTCGACCGCCAGCTGTTCGAGAGTCGTCACCAGATTGAGCAACTCCAAGGAATCTCAACTTCGCAGTGTCCGCTACCTTCGCGACAGATAGTCGTGTCGATCTCACGGAAGGTGTGCAACATGGCTCAGCAGACCGCATCCGCTCCGCCCGGAGGGCTGCTCGCGCGGCTCAACGGCACCCACCACAAACTGGCCCTCAACGGATTCCTGGCGGTGGTGCTCGCGCACTGGGCCGAGCACCTCGTCCAGGCATATCAGATCTGGGTGCTGGGCTATCCCCGGCCGCAGGCCCGAGGCGTGCTCGGCCAGTGGATCCCCTGGCTGGTCAGCTCCGAATGGCTGCACTACGGGTACGCCATCGTGATGCTCGGCTTCCTCTTCCTGCTGCGCAGAGGCTTCACCGGTCGGGCCCGGACCTGGTGGACCGTGGCGCTGGTGATCCAGTTCTGGCACCACATCGAGCACCTGCTGCTGCTGATCCAGGCGCAGACCGGCACCATCTTTTTCGGACAAACAGTCGTCACCAGTGTGCTGCAGTTGGTCCTGCCCCGGGTCGAGTTGCACTTGTTCTACAACTCGGTGGTCTTCATCCCGATGCTCATCGCCATGTACCTGCACCTGCGTCCCAACGAGTCGGAGCGGGCGCAGATGAGCTGCAGTTGCGCCGGGCACCAGCCCGGATTGCGGCCGTTCGCCACCCATGGCGTCTGAGGCCGCCGACCGGCTACCGGCAGTCGTTCATGCGGCGGCGACCGGCCGGTGGCGGGTTCGCTTCGCGGTCGCTGCGGCCGCGGTCGTCGGCCTGCTGGCCGGCGCCGCCGGCAGCGCCTGGGCGGACGACAACCGGGTGTACGCCGACCCGCCGGCCGGGGCGGTCCTGTCGAAGGCACCGACCGGCGTGACGCTGGCCTTCGCCCACGACGTCCAACCGGAACTGTCGCACGTCGCGGTCTTCGACCGCGACGGCAGCGAGATCGGCGACGGCACCTACAGCCAGCCCGCGTCAGACCGGGTACACCTGCCGGTGACGATCGACCAGGATGGCGACTATACGGTGGCGTACCACGTGACCTTTCCCGACGGCACCAGCACGACCGATGCGTACCGGTTCAGCGTCGGTACCGGCGTACCGCCTGTTGCCCTGGACGCAGCCACCCGGCAGGCCAGCACCGACGCGGTGGCCCGGCACGCCCACCAGATCGACGGACTGAGCGCCACCCTGCTGGTCCTCGACGGGCTGGTGCTGTGCGCGGTGCTCGGGTTGCTATGGCTGCGGCCTCGCGATGGCCGGCCGATGTCGTTCCGTCCCCGAGACAGCGGGCCGACGCCGGATGGTGGTGACCCCGACCGACCCTGATGGACCTCGGGCAGCACCCCGACCTTCGACAGCGCCCGGCCCCGGCGGACATCCGCCGGGGCCGGGCCGTGCGGCAGCCACATTCACGGAATGGGGAAGAACGCCCGTACGAAGCGGTCCCAGTTGCGGTCCCCGATCGCCGCCCGCATTCGGGTCAGCAGGCGGGCCGGCACCCCGAGCCGGTACCGGACGCGCGGATTCGGATGGGTGACGGCGGTCTCGATGACCTTGGCGACATGTTCCGACCGGACCGCCATCTTGCCGCGCAGCGGGGGGTTGTCACTCAGCCGGTACGCCTGGTGCCACTGTACGAAGTAGTCCCAGAAGTCCTTGTACAGGGCCGGGTTGCCATGCGCCTGCATTCCCAGGTCGGCGAAGCTGTCCGGAACGAATCCGCCGAGGATCGGCGACGGCTCGATGAGGACCACCTTGATGTCGAAACGGGCGACCTCGTGGCGGAGTGAGTCGCCGATGGCCTCCAACGCGTGTTTGGTGGCCTGGTAGTAGCCCCGCCCCGGCGTGGCGAACAGCCCGAAGATCGACGACATCAACACTATTCGGCCGCCGCCCTGCTCCCGCATTCCTGGCAGGACCAGCTGGGTGAGCCGGCACAGGCCGAAGACGTTCGTTTCGAACTGTGCCCGGACCTCGTCCATCGGCGTCTCGCCGATGGTGCCGTTCAGGCTGTACGCGGCGTTGTTGATCAGCGTACCTACCGCGCCGTGTTCGTCGGTGATCCGTTTGACGACTGCGGCCATCGACTCCTCGTCGGTGACGTCGAGGTGCATCACGGTGATGCCCTCAGCGGCGAGGTCGGCCAGCGCGTCGAGGTTGCGCCCAGTGGCGTAGACCGGCCAGCCGGCCCGGTGCAGCCGGAGTGCAGCCGCCCGGCCCGAGCCGGACGACATACCGGTGCCCGAGGAGGCGCCGGTCAGCAGAATCGCGCGGGAGCGTGTCGGATTCTCCATGGCCGCAGGTCACTCGTCGCCTTGGCTGGCGATCCGGCTGCGATCGGTCGAGGTGCCCAGACCGGTGGCGTCAACCAGTCGGTTGATGAACGCGAAGAGACTGGCGCAGAAGACCGCCTCGAGTATCTCGGCGTCGCTCCAGCCTGCGGCGGCGGCACGTTCCCAGTCCACGTCGGTGATCTTGTAGGCGCCGGTGCTCACCTTCTCCACCAGCTTCATCAGCGGCATCGTCCGCTCGTCCACCGGCAGTTCCTCGGCGGTCGAGGCGGCCGAGACCGCTTCGAGCAACTCGTCGCTGCCGCCGAACTCGGCGAGGAACCAACTGTGCGTGCCGACACAGTACGGACATCCGTTGAGCTTGGACGTCCAGGCGGAGATCAGCTCCTTCAGGTCCCGGGGCAGCGTGTCGCCCTGGAAGACACCACGGTAGCCGGCGACAACCGCCTCGAGTAGCCGTGGGTTGGTCGAGGTGAGGCGGAACATGTCCGGCACGAACGGTAGTCCGGTGGCTTCCTTGATCTGTTCGTACAGTTCGGCGGTCCGACCGGTAGCCTGTTCTTCGTCGATCAGCGGAACTCGGATTCCCGGCTGCTTGGTCGTCGTTTCCATTGAACGTTCTCCTCAGTGAGCGGGTGCCGAGTCATGCCCAGGCATGATCTCTCCCACGTCGGGCCAGGTCTGGGCCGACGCGTGTGGGCAGCTGCCGCGGGTTGCTGTCGCGCAGAACGGCGCGTCCGGGTAGCGGCTGGCACGTGATCCCGTCGCCTCATGGTGTCATGCGTCGGCCGTGCTTGTACTCTCCGAGATTGCCTAGTGTGATGCATTTTGGTAGCCGCCAATGAAAGGTGCGAGGGTGTCCGGGAGCTTTGGTCGGTGGCAGTATCTACGTTAGTCTGATCCGAACAATAGGACGAATGAGGTATGTGATGCCGGCGAATCTCCTGCGCCAGATGTTGAGTGGGTTGGGAATGACCCAGATCCGTCACGTGTCCGCTGTGCCGGTCGGCCGGGCGAGCGGGCTCCTTTCCCGGGTCTACCAGCAGATGGGGGACGACTTCGGGGTGGTGGCACCGCCGATCGCGTTGCATGCCGCCGCCCCGGACGTCCTCGCTGCTGCCTGGCTGCTGCTGCGCGAGACGCTGATCGTGCCCGGGCAGGCATCCCGGGTGGCCAAGGAGGCGGTCGCGACGGCGGTGTCGGCGGGCAACGCCTGCCCGTACTGCGCGATGATCCACAACAGCGCGCTCGCGGTGCTCGGTCCGGTCCAAGGTGACGATTCCACGACTGGTGATCCATGGTTGGACGAGGTGGTCGAGTGGGTACTGTCTGTGGATCGCCTCGACGCGCCGGGCACGCAGCCGTTCCCGGCGGCGCAGTTGCCCGAACTGGCTGGAGTCGCGGTGTTGCTGCACTACCTCAACCGGGTGGTCAACGTATTCCTGCGGGAGGTCCCGTTACCGCCGGGCGTGCCGGAGTTCGCGTTGTCGCCGGTGCTACGACTGCTCGGTCGCAGCATGGCTGCCGCCGCCCGCCGGCCGCATTCCCCGGGCGCCGCCCTGGCGCTGCTGCCGCCGGCGGACCTGCCGGCGGACCTGCCGTGGGCGGTTGGCAACGATACCGTCGCCCAGGCGTATGCGCGAGCTTGTGCCACCATCGACGCCGCCGGCCGCCGGTCCGTCCCGGTGTCGGTGCGCGAACTCGTCGGTGAGCAACTGGCCCAGTGGCACGCGGGGCCGCGCGGGGTCAGTCGGGCCTGGGTCGAGGAGCTGGTTGTGTCGGTCGAGCCCGAAAATCGGCCGATGGCCAGGCTTGCCCTACTGGTCGCCTTCGCGTCGTACCAGGTCGACCCGGCTGTCATCGAGAACTGCCGTCGGTTTGGGGTCGACGACCGGAGCCTGATCGAGTCGTCCGCGTGGGCGGCGATGGCGGCGGCCCGCCGGGTGGGCGGGTTGTTGCCCACGCACTGGCCCGGGTGAGTCGCGCCAGGACCGCACTGCTGGTGATCCTGGTCCTGACCGCGTGTGCCACCCTCGTCGCCGGCAACTACAGCCTGACCACGATCCGGCAGTGGGCGGCCCGGACCCCACAGGACGTGCTGCACCGCCTCGACCCACTGACCAGCCGCTACCTCGTACCGAGCGAACGGACCTGCCGGCGGGTCCTGACCGCTGTCGACGGCGACGCCCTCGACCTGCTCACACCGCTGAACGTCGCCATCCATGGCATCGTCGGCCGCGACGCCGCCCAGGCCGGACCGCAGCACCTCAACGCCTACCTCAGAGGACACTGGTTCGTGAGCCGTTGCGAGCAACGGCCGGCGACTGGGTAAGGCGACGGCGATGGTGTCATGTTCCCGGCCGGGGCGTACCGGAGAGGTCCACGACACGGTCTCGCCGTGTACGGGCAGCGTTGCGGTATAGGCGATACTCGTGAGCGGCGCGGGACTTCCGGGGTCGTGGTCTGTGAGAGGAACACTTCGTCCCAGCGTTCCGCGCCCTCACCGTTCATCCCCGCCCGCCAAGGCGATTCCCGCACATTTTGGCCACCCTGGACACCACGTCGGCGGTCAGAGCCTCACCCGCGAAGGCTCGGTGGAGAACCGCCTTCATTGGACCCGGACGTCACATTCGACGAGGACGACTCCCAGCTCAGGACGGGTGCGGCTCCCCACAACGTGGCCGCCATGCGCAACCTGGCCCCGAGCACCTTCCGCTTCGCCGGACGTGCCGACATCGCCCACGCCCGCCGTGACCTCGACGACCGCGCGGACACCTTCGCCGTCTACGACATCTAACACACCATGATCAAATCAGACATAGAGGAACAACGCCGGGGCCGTGGGCACTTATCGGGTATGCGGCGAAGATTGGATGGTCGGACAGAAAGGGCATCGCCGATTAATGGGGGTATCCGCGCCGGGCGCGGGCGTGTCCAATGGGGGGCGTTGAGCAATAACATCGACATTCGGCCGTACTTATTCCGCTCGATTCGTGGTAGCGTCGGAAGTAGTCAGTTGATCAAGGGCAGGTGGTGGCAGGTGGTGGCAGGTGGCCTGAACCGCCGGTCACGGCTCCGGAGTGGTGCATCGGCGGGTGGTGCACTCTCCGTAGCCCTCCTGGGTCGATCGGAGCGTCGGTGCAATGTCCGGGGGGCGACCGTATCATGTCGGGAACGAATGGAGCTGATTCGAAGTGCCTAACGCCGTAGAGCGGGCCATCTCGATTATGTGGGACCGCTACCACGAGCCACTCTCACTCGATGCTATGGCTGATTCCGCTTTTCTGAGCCGATTCTATTTCTCTCGATTGTTCAGATCCAAGACCGGTACGTCTCCTGGCCGATTTCTGACGGCAATCCGGCTGTACAAGGCCAAACACCTGCTGTTGGAGACGGACATGAGCGTCACCGACATTGCCTACGCGGTCGGTTACAACAGTCTGGGCACCTTCATCAGCCGGTTCACCCGTAGCGTCGGCATCTCTCCGGCCCGCTACCGGTGGCTCGCCGAGCACGGGATTCCGCAACTGTCCCGACCCCGGCCCGCCGAGGTCCGCCGCTGCGGGACCATCGGCGGCCGGGTCACCCTGCCGGTGATCGACGTGCCGGTCAAGGTCTACGTCGGGGTCTTCGGCAGCCCGATCGTGCAGGGACTCCCCGCCGCCTGCGACATCCTCGAGGGATCCGGGGAGTATCTGCTGCACGACGTGCCGGAGGGCGAATGGTATCTGCGCGCTGCAGCGATCGCCCTCGACGACATCTCTGCCCGCCCGTCGAGTCGGCGACCGTTGGCGGTCGGTGCCCACGAGCCGCTGATGATGGTTGCCGGTGTCAATATGACAATAGACCTCGACCTGCATACCACGGGCGTGTTCGACCTGCCGATCCTGATCGCCTTGCCGGAGCTGGACGGGCACGTCGCCGCCAGCCGTACGCGCCGTGCCCGCGGACGCGATGGCCGGCGGTCGGCAACCGGTGCCCGTGTCCTCAACGGTGCGAAGATGTGACCGGCAAAGCCCGGTGCCCTTGAGATGCTCTCCGACTTGAAGTACTCCGTTGGGGAATAGGCAAGACCTGGTCTACCGTCTGTCATCTGGCGCGTACGGCGGTCGCGCGACGCCGGAACTTCGGTCGACCAGGGCCTGCTGGAGCGCCACGGCGGAGGCCTTGCCCAGCCAGGCCCCTTCGGGGGCCTGCTTGGCCTCGATGATCAATGGTGGGACAGCTCTCCGTCGGAGATGTACTTTTCGCCCGCATCCCGGGCCTACTGGCGCAGCCTGAGCTCGTCGTCCAACACAACACGCACGAATCCGAACGCCCGAGCCAGCTCGATCTGCTGGCCAGGCGTCGGGTACCCGCAGAACTGACAACGGAGCTGTACAAGAAGGCGTAGGACCGGGGAGCACTGGCCCCTGTGCCGGTAGCGGTACGCCGATCCCGTTGCACGCGGAGGTGTAGCAGAACCTGGGACGCCTACTGTTCAACCACAGCAGACGGCATGACGAACGGTCCCCAGGTGAACGCCGGGAACCACGGCGCCGGGTCGGCACTCCACTGCAGCGCACGGATCTGTGCCTCGGTACGCCGACCCGACAACATCAGGTAGATCTCGTACCACGACCCGCTCGCCACCGCGGCCGGTTCGCCGTCGCCCACCAGCCACTGCCCGTGCTCGGTCTCGATCCGTACCGCCGGAAGTTGACGGGCCCGCACCGCCGCCGAAAAGCCTTTGACAAGAACCTCCATCGCCACCGGCTGCGCCGGATGGCCGATGGGTGGGGCGACGCCCAATGCCCGCCGGAGGTCGAGTTCGTGGGTGAAGGTGTCCATGACGAGGACGGCGCGGTCGAGGGTGAACGGCTCGGACAGGAACATCTCGACCGGTCCGCTGTACCGCTGCCACGCCTCGAACAGTTGCTGGACGCTCCCGGAGGAGGCGACCCCGGTAGGTGCCGGATCGCCACCCCCGGTAGGTGCCGGATCGCCACCCCCGGTCACCCGGGCGTTGACCCTGGCGCAGACCTCGACCAGGTGGCCGAGCAGATCCCCGACAGTCCAGCCAGGACAGGTTGCGACCCCCAGGGCCAGGGCGGAGTCATGCTCGTCGAGCAGGTCGGCCATGTTCCGGCGGATCTGCCGGTATGCCGCGGCCAGCGGCGCCGGGTCGGTCGCCGGACGATCGGTCCGGTCAGTGGTCAGCTCGGTCACGACTGCTCCTTGTCGGAAGATCCGGCCAGGACCCCGGCCTGTGCCCCGGTCAGCTGGCCGGCGTCATGCAACCAACGGACGGTGTCGGTGAGTGTTCGGGTCAGTGGCCGGGGTGTCAGCCCCAATGGCGGCGTGGTGTCGCTGGTCCGCGCGTCACAGGCGCAGACGTAGCAGGCGCCGTACTCGGCCGGGATGTGCCACGGCCAGGCCCGCTGCACCAGGTCGGTCAACCGGGCGAACGGCAGCATCGCTCGGGCGGGCACGAACAGTGTGGGGAGCCTTCGTCCGGTCACCGCCCGGACGGCGGCGACGTATTCCCGGGTGCTCAGCTGGCGTCCGGGGCCGAAGTGCCGGTCCAGTCCGTCGCTCGGCGCGGTCAGCAGCGCCGCGTGCAGGGCGGCGGTGTCACGTACGTCGCCGACGGGGAAGCCGCCGGTCGGCCAGACCGGCATCATGCCGCGCAGCACGTACCGCAACCGGCTGGTCTGGTCGCCGAGTTTGGGGTCGTGTGGGCCGAGCAGGGCAGGCGGATAGCTGATCACCACAGGTGCGCCCTGCGCCTGGTGTCGTCGGGCGATCCGTTCCGCGGCCGCCTTGCTGGCCAGGTAGGTTTCGGTCGCGGTGCCGACCGCAGAGCGGGGACCGACCAGGCCGTCCGCCGCCGGCAGCATGGCGCCGAAGGTCGACACGTACACCGTACGGCGTACGCCAGCGTCGCGGGCGGCCGTCAGCACGACGTCGGTGCCTCGCACATTCGTCTGTCGGGTGTCCGCGTGCCGGCGGCTGTCGAACGAGTAGACGGAGGCCGCGTGCACCACCGCGTCGGTGTCGCGAACGGCCGCGGTGACCGCGGCCGTGTCGGTGACGTCGCCGACCACCACGTCGACCGCAGCGGCGGGTACGTCCAGCGGTGACAGCGCCCGGTCCACGCCCGTGGGGTCGCGGGCCAGTACGCGTACCCGGTGCCCGGCGGCGGTGACCGCCGCGACGGTATGTGCGCCGACGAATCCGGTGCCGCCGGTGACCAGAACCAACATCGCGCACTCCTCCCATTCGTCCGGTCCGATCGTGCCTCGTAGGCGCTCGCCGCACTTCTCCGATTGTGCCATTGTCGAAAATGCCCCCCCGGGGTCGGAGGGCAATTAAGAAGTGGCCAGGCGTAACGAAAAAAGGGACTATCAAATAGCTAGTATGTCTAATTTGGAGGAAATGGAGCAGCAGGTGGCCGGTATCATCCGAGCGCTCCGGCGCCGAGTCCTGACCCCAGACATCACACAGACCCGGGTCACCGTACGAGGCTTCAACGACAAGAGCGCACAATCCACCGAGATCCTGGAGAACGTCGGCGCGTCCTTTCTGGCCGGGCTGTCGTCGGCTGCCGGCGCCCGCCACACCGGCGACGTCGACACCGACCTCGCGACGGTGCCCACCCGCTTTCAGGGATTCGCGTACGAAGGCGCCGCAATGGGATTCGCGTTGGTCGACGCCCTCACCCCGGGTACGCCGCACCGGAGCGCCGCGTTCCTAGGCGGCACCGGCGACAAGCACGTGTACATGGCGTACGTCGGCATCGGCTGGGCGCTGGCCCGCCTGCCGCGCATGCTCTGGGGGCGGGCCAGCGCCGCCGCCACCGATCCGCTGCTGCGCTGGCTGGTCCTTGACGGGTACGGCTTCCACCAGGCGTACTTCCGGACCGCCGACTATGTGCATCGCCAGCGGGCGGTACCGAGTTTCCCGTGGCCGCCCCAGGGTCCGGCGACCTACGCCGCCCGGGTCGTCGACCAGGGCATCGGGCGGGCCATCTGGTTCGTCGCCGGCACCGACCCGACGACCGCGGCGGACCTGATCGACGCGTTCCCGGCACACCGGCACCAGGACATGTACAGCGGGGCCGGCCTGGCGGCGACGTACGCCGGCGGCGCCACCCGGGCGGAGCTGGAAACCTTCTGGCGCCGGTCCGGCCAGCATTCGCCGTTCGTCGCCCAGGCCAGCGCCTTCGCGGCGCAGGCCCGCATGCGGGCCGGGTTGCTGGTGGCGCACACCGAACTCGCCACCGAGGTGTTCTGCCGTACGGGTGCCGCCGAAGCGGCGCGGATCACCGACGAGGAGATTCCGGCCGGCCCGCGAGGGAACGGGCTGCCCGCGTACGAGGTGTGGCGGTGCGCGGTCGCCGACCGGTTCCGGGCCGACGTAAGGGTGCAGCCATGACGACGGTCGCCGACCCGCCACGCCGACTACGCCCACCGGGACCGTCGATCTGGTCCGCGCCCCGGTTGCTGTCCCGGATGGCTCGCAACCGGCTGGAGGTGATGCGGTCGGTGTCGGCCCGCTACGGCGACGCCGTCCGACTGCCGTTGGGCCCCAAGACGCTGTACTTCTTCAACCATCCTGACCACGCCAAGCACGTGCTGACCGAGAACCCTGGCAACTACCACAAGGGCATCGGTCTGGTGCACGCCCGCCGTACCCTCGGCGACGGCCTGCTGACCAGCGAGGGCGCGCTGTGGCACAAGCAGCGCCGGACGATCCAGCCGGTGTTCCAGGCCCGGCGGATCGCCCGTCAGGCCGGGGCGATCGCCGAAGAGGCGGTCGGGCTCGCCGACCGGCTACAGACGATGGTCGGCCGCGACGAGCCGGTCGACGTCCGGCACGAGATGACCGAGCTGACCCTCGGCGTTCTCGGCCGGACGCTGCTCGACACCGACCTGGGCGAGTTCGGTGGCATCGGTGAGGCGTTCGAGGCGGTGCAGGACCAGGCCATCTTCGAGATGATGTCGCTGAGCGCGGTGCCGACCTGGGTGCCGTTGCCTCGGCAGCGGCGGTTCCGCCGCGCCAGGGCCGAGCTGCAGGACATCGTCGACCAACTCGTCGCCCGCCGTCGCGCCGCGCCCGGTGGCATCGAGGGGCGCGACGACGTGGTGTCCCGGCTGATTGGTTCGACCAGCGAGGAGGCCGATCCGCAGGTGGGCCGGCAGCGGATGCGTGACGAGCTGGTGACCCTGTTGCTGGCCGGCCACGAGACCACGGCCAGTACCCTGACCTGGGCATTCCATCTGCTCGACCAGCATCACGAGGTCTGGGAGCGGGTGCACGCCGAGGCGGTCGAGGTGCTCGGCGATCGGACTCCGGTCTACGAGGACCTGCACCGGCTGCGATACACCGCGATGGTCGTCGACGAGGTGATGCGGCTGTACCCGCCGGTCTGGCTGCTGCCCCGGATCGCCCAGGGCGACGACGTCGTCGGCGGCTATCACGTCCCGGCCGGCGCCGACGTGGTGCTGTGCCCGTACACCCTGCACCGGCATCCGGAGTTCTGGCCCGAACCGGACCGGTTCGATCCGCTGCGTTTCGACCCGGACCGCCCCACGGACCGACCCCGGTACGCGTACATTCCGTTCGGGGCCGGTCCACGCTTCTGCGTCGGCAACAACCTCGGTCTGATGGAGGCCGTGTTCGTGATCGCCTGCGTGGCGCGTCGACTGCGGATGTCGGTGCAGCCCGGCTTCCGGCTGATCCCCGAGCCGATGCTGACGCTGCGGATCCGCGGCGGCCTGCCGATGCAGGTCCACGACGCCTGACAGCTCGATCCTCCCGGCGCAGCCGGTGCCTCGTGCACCGGCTGCGCCGCTTTCTGCCCGACGTTGTCCCGGCAGCTGGCAGAAACGGGCCGGGCGGTCACGCTGTCGACGTGACCGCCCGGCCGATCTGTTCGCCCGATCAGTGTCGGTTGGCGACCTCGACGAACCGACCACCGTGGAACAGCAGGGCATCCTGGTGGTCACCGCGGCCGATGCTGAGCACCGAGCCGAGGAAGATGGAGTGGTCGCCGCCGTCGTAGGTCGCCGCCAGCTTGCACTCCACCCAGGCCAGACTCCCGGCGACGATCGGGGCACCGGTGTGCCGCCCCGACCAGTAGTCGACCGTCTCGAACTCCCGTTCGTCGCGCGGCCGCGACGAACTGGCGAAGTAGCGTGCCAGCCCTTCCTGGTCGGCGGCCAGGATCGACACCGCGAAGGTGCCCTGGGCCAGGATCGTCGCGTGCATGACGGCGGTGCGCTTGACGCACACCAGCACCATCGCCGGGTCCAAGGAGACCGAGGTGAACGCGTTGGCGGTCATCCCATGCGGCAGGTCGGTCCCGGACGTGATCAGCGTGACGCCGGTGGCGAACATGCCCATCACCGTCCGCAGCTCGGCGTGGTTACCGTTGCCGTTGTCCCGACCGCCCGGAGCCGTCGCCCGGCCCGATCCGGTCTGCTGGTCCGTACTCACCGGTCAGCCCTCCTTCGCTTCTTCGAGCGCCTGACGCTGGTGGTGGCCGTTGGCGGCACCGACGACGGCGTACTGGGACAGCGCGATCCGCAACGCGTCCGGCACCCGGGCCGGCCGGGTGTCCGTGTTCGGTCCGCGCATGCAGGCGATCCGTTGCCGACCCCGGGCGACCAGCTCCTCGAAGCCGTCCCGCAGTCGGATGTAGTCGAACGCGAAACCGATCTGGGTCTGGGTGAGGTCCTCCAGCCGCATCCGGATGGACAACTCGTCGAACGCGCTGATCTCGGCGAAGAACTCACACTCGCACTTGAGGGTGAAGAGCTTCAGATCGTCGCGGATGTCGGCGAGTACCTCCGGCGCCCGGTCCCGCAGGAACATCTCCCGGCACCGGCCCTGCCACCGCAGGTAGTTGACGTAGTAGACGTTGCCCACCAGGTTGGTCTCCTCGAAACCCACCAGGTGCCGGTACTCGTAGTAGGACTCCATGATCTACCTGCCTCCGTCGGCCGACATCGCGAAGACCACCGGGTCGCCGATGCCGGCCAGCGAGGTGGCGAAAGTGGCGATCCGGGTGGTTCCGGACCGCAGGGCGACCCAGCCGGCCGGGCCGTTGGGCTCGGCGGCGAGGTCGACCCGGGCGTGGCCGTTCTTGCGTAGGCACTCGATCGCGCCCCATACCCGGGTGGCCGAAACCGACAGCTCCTCGGCCTGTTCCCGGGCCACGAGCGTGGCCAGCGCCATGGCGTCCGGGCCGAGCAGGTCCGTCCACTCCTGCTCGGTCCGGGTCGCGGCCACTTCGACGTCGCAGCCGACCGCCGCCGCCGCGGCGACCGCGACGGTCACCCCGGCGCCGTGCGAAGCGGAGATCTGCGCCGTACCGGTCACCTCCGGCTTGCCGTCCGGGCGGTAGCTCACCGGCGCGTCGATGCCCAGCGCCCAACTCACCGCCTTGCGGGTCTGCTCCCGACGGGCGGCCACCCCGGTCACACCGGGGTCGTCCGGGCGGACCACGACCCGCAACTCGGTCGGCAGGAACGCACCGACCCGTCGTTCCAGGTACGGTCCGACCAGCGCCGGCAGCCACGGCCCGGTGCCGTCCAGCTTGCGTACGGCGTGCAGCCGCAACCCGATCCACTGCTCGACGAGGTTGCCGTCGCTGTCGCAGACGTCCACGTCGTAGAAGTAGGTGTCGCCCTCGCGGGACTGCTCCGTCGCGTGGATGGTGACCGTGTCCAGGGTGCCGGCGACCTTCGCGTCGGCCAGGTACAGCCGCTCGATCGCCCCGGGTAGCAGCGTCGCGTCCGGTACGCAGCACTGCAGCGCGTGCATCACGGTGTCCCGGGTGCCCGGGTCGCCGAGCACCAGCTCACCCGGGCGGTACCGGGCGAACCAGGGAGCCAGTGGCTGGTTGGACACCCGCGCCACGCAACTGGTGGCGGCCAGGTCCAGATAGCCCTGCAGGCGCTGGAACCGGAACCCCTGGAACAGCACCGGCCCGTACAGCTCACTGGCCGGATCGATGGGCAGCAGCCGCGCCGGGTCGGCTGCCGGCCGCGTCTCGGTGCGCCCCGGCAGGTCGTAGCGCAGCCGTGCCCGGAAGTGGTCGGCCTGGAATCCGGTGTCGCTGCTGCGGACCACCGCGTCGACCGCTCCGTGCGGCGCGGCGAGCACCGCGATCCGGATCGTGTTGCTGCCGTCGGGCGGCACCACGATCGGGCGGAGCAACTCGACGTTCTCCAGCACCGGTGCCTCGGTACGTCCGGTCAACGCCCGGGCGGCCTGGGCCATTGCCTCCATCCCCAACACGGCCGGCAGTAGCAGGTCCCCGTCGAGCAGGTGGTCGGGCAGGTAGAGGTCGTCGTCGGCGGTCAGGTCGGCGTCGACGACCAGCTCCACCCCGGGGTAGTGCACCTGTGGCCGGTCGACGAAGCGCAGCAACGGCAATTCCCGCCGCTCCATGTTGATCGTCGGCAGGCCGTCGGAGCGGCTCATCACCACCATCGCCTGCGGCGCGGTCGGACTGGCCAGCACCTCCTTGAGAACGGCGATGCCGTCCTCGACCGGAATCGGCGAGATGCCGTCGCGGGTCAGCGCCTCCAACACCCCGAGTCGTTCGCCCATGCCTGCGCCGGACCACACCGACCACTCCAGCGCCAGGCAACGGATCTGCGGGTAGTCCTCGCCGACCCGGCGGGTCAGGTCGGTCATCCAGTCGTTGGCGGTGGCGTAGTGCGCCTCGCCGCGCAACCCGGCCCGGCCGATGATGCTGCCGAAGGTGATCAGCAGCCGCAGCGCGTGCGGATCGGTGGCGGCGAGCACCGCCTCCAGCCCGTCGATCTTCGGGGCCAGGGTACGGCGGAAGGTCGCCTCGTCGAGGGCGGCCAGTGGCGTCGGTTCGTTGCGCCCGGCACCGTGCAGCACCCCGGTCACCTGACCCAGCGCCTGCTCGATCCCGTTGACCGCGGCCTTGACCTGGTCCTGGGCGGTGATGTCGGCACGGGCGTAGTGGAACCGGACTCCGGCGGCCCGCAGCCGGTCGAGGTTCGCCGCCAGCTCGGTGTCGTCGGCCGGGTCGGAGCGGCCGATCAGGCCGACCGCGGTGCCGGTGTCCCGGCCGAGCGCCAGCGCGCATTCGGCCGTGATCCCCTTGCCGCCGCCGGTCACCAGCAGCACGTCGGTCGGGCCGAGACCGGCTCCGCCGTTGGGTGGCAGCGACGCCGGCCGCAGGACCGGTTCGTACCGCAGCCCGGCGGTGTCGTAGTGCACCTCGGCGAACCCGGTGGTGGCGGCGACGTCCGCGGTGATCCGGGCCACCGCGTCGGCCAACTGCGCGGGCTGCGCCTCGTCGGGCAGCGGCGCGACGACGACCGTGGTCGCGACATCCGGATGTTCCTGGTGCAGGGTCTTGGCCAGGCCGGCGGCCGAGCGTCGGTCGCCGACCGCGACGAACCGGACGGCCGCGTTGGCCGACAACGCCGCGCGGGCCGCGCGCAGCATCACCGGTACGTGCTCCGGCTGGCCCTCGCGGGGCAGGCAGAGCAGCACACCGTCACCGACCCGGGCCTGCCGCAACGCCGCGGCCAGCGGTTCGGCGATCGGGGTGTGCCCGGCGCTGAACACCTGCCAGTCCCCGTCGGTGCCGACCGCCGCGACCGGGCCGACGTCGGTCGGCACCAGGTCCACCGAGAACGCCCGCACCCACGGTGCCACCCCCGACACCACCAGGTCGGGCGCTGGGCCCGCGTCGGCCGCGTCGGCTGCGTCGTCCAGGATCTGGGCGATCTCGGCGACGGTGGCGGTGGCGTAGCTGGACGTCAGGGTCGGCGCCGGCACATCCAGTTCCCGCGCCGCCTGGTTGACGATCTGACCGACGGTGATCGAGCTCAGGTGCAACTCGTCCAGCGGCCGGCTCTCCGGGCGGACCGCTTCCAGCGGCAGTTCGGCCCGCTCGGCGGCGAGCCGGCGCAGCACCTCCAAGCTGCCGGCACCGGCACCGGCACCGGCACCGGCCGCCGTACGGTGCGTGGCGCGGTCTTCGGATCCCGGGGCGTCGACGGGCGGCTGGGCACCGGCCTGCCGGGCGACGGCGAAGTCGCCGGCCGGGGCCGACTCGGCCGGGCTGGCGAGGAAGCGCAGCGGCCGGTTCGGCTCCAGCGGCCGGGTGAACCGGTCCTGAAAGAGCGCGTCGTGGTCGATCGGTGCGCCGAGCGCGTAGGCGGCACCGGCCGCGTTGAGCAGCCCGGCCACCGACATGCTGTCAGTCTCCAGCGAGATCGTCGGCACCGCCGGGGCGATCTCATTGGCCAGTCCGCGCAGGATCCGGCCCGGCCCGACCTCCAGCAGCAGGTCGCTGGTCTCGGCCAGCCGACTCACCGCCTGGGTGAACCGCACCGGGTCCAGTACCTGTCGGCGCAGCAGATCGGCCACGTCGGTGTCGGCCGGCAACGGTTCCCCGGTGACCGTGGAGACCATGGTGCGCCGCATCGCGGTGAACGGCTGCCCGGCCAGGTGCTCGCCGAAAGCCACCGCGGCGGGAGCGACCGCCTCCGAGTGGAAGGCGTGCGAGACCGCGATCCGGGTCCAGAACAGACCCTGCCGCCCGGCCCGCTCACCGACCTGTTCGACCGCGGCCACCGGGCCAGAGATCACGGTCTGTTGCGGGCTGTTGTAGCCGGCGATGACCACATCGGTGCCGGCGAGCAGTGGTTCGACCACCTCTGGGGCGGCCGAGACACTGGCCATGGTGCCGTCCCCGGCGCTGGCCTCGGCCATGATCCGACCCCGGGCGGTCGCCGTCGCCAGCAGCGTCGCCTCGTCCATCGCCCCGGCCCAGTGCAGGGCGGTCAACTCACCGAGACTGTGTCCGGCCGCGCCGGTGGCCTCGATGCCCAGCATGGACAGCACCCGCAGACCGGCCACCGAGGCGGTGACGATCCGTGGCTGCGCGACCGACGTGGCGACCATGTCGGCGCCGGCCGGCGGCTGGTACGTCCGATACAGCGCGTCGACCTCCTCGAACCGGCGGCGTAGCGCACCACCGTCGGCCCGTCGGCCGGCACCCTGACCGGGGAACAGGTAGCCGATCCGGGGCTGGTCGCCAGGGTTGGCGGCCTTCGCCCCGAGGAACACGCCGTTGCCGGCGTCGACCGCCGTACGTTCACCGGCGGCGATCAGCTCGACGAGCCGCTGGATGCCGCGGGTCGCCTGTTCGGGTGAGGCGGCGACGACCGCCGCCCGGACCGGCCGGTCACCCAGCCGGCCGGCCAGTGCCGCGGCCAGGTCCCCGAGTTCGGCGTAGGAGAGCCGGGCCACCCAGGGCGCCAGCTCGGCCAGCCGACCACCCAGGTCCTCGGCGGTTCGGTCGTCGAACATCAGCAGTTCGGCGTCCTGCCGGGACCGGACCAACGCGGTGGTCGCGGTGCCGATCCGGGTACGCCGACCGCTTTCGGCGCTCTCCACCACGACGTGGGCGTTGATGCCGCCGAAGCCCATCGAGGAGACGGCGGCGCGGATCGGCTTGTCCGCCGGCCACAGTTCGGCGGTTGCCGGCACCCGCAGCGCGGGCTGCTCGACGTCCAGTTCGGGGTGGGTCTCGACGTGCCCGGTGGCCGGCGGGATCACCTGCTGGCGTACCGCGAGGATCGCCTTGAGCAGGCCGGCGACCCCGGCGGCGGCCTTGGTGTGGCCGAAGTTGCCCTTCACCGTGCTGATCGCCGCCGGCGCACCGTCCGGGTCCGCCTCGCGACGTGCCTCGGTGAAGGCCCGAAGCTCGGTGGCGTCACCGACGGCGGTCCCGGTGCCGTGGCCTTCCAGGTAGGCGACGGTTTCCATGCCGAAACCAGCCCGCTGGTACGCCCGGCGGATGGCCAGCCGATGGCCGCTCGCCTCCGGCCGGGTGATGCCGCCCTTGCCGTCCGAGGAGTAGCCCCAGCCGGCGATGACGGCGTGTCGGCGCAGCCCGCGCGCGACGGCGTCGCTGTCGCGCATCAGCACCAGCATGCCGCAGCCCTCACCGGGCCAGAACCCGTTGGAGTTGCGGTCGTAGACCCGCATCTCCGCGGTGGCCAGCGCGCCGGTCTTGGCGAATCCGATCACCTCGAACGGGTCGATGCTCAGATCGACACCACCGGCGATCGCCGCGTCCAGTTCGCCGTTGACCAGCGCGTTGCACGCCGTGGCCACCGACAGCAGCGACGAGGAGCAGGCACCGTCAACGGTGTAGCCGCCGCCCTTGAAGTCGAAGTGGTTGCAGACCCGGCCGGCGATTGTATTGGCCAGGCCACCGGCGAGGGTGTCCTCGTCGATCGGCGGGAACGGCGCCTTGTAGCGGGGTTCCAGTTCGTCGAGGAACGACGCCACGTCGCTGTCGGCCCAGCCCTGTTCGCGCAGGGCCGCGCCGACTGTGCGCCGCACGTACGGCCAGCGCAGCCGCAGCAGATTGGCGCGGCTGAACTCGCCGGTGAGGGTGTTTCCGATGACCACGCCGGTGCTGGTCAGCGGGAGTCCTTCACCGTCGGGGAAGCCCGCGTCGTCCAGTGCCCGGGCGACCGTGTCCAGCGCCAACCAGTGGGTCATGTCGGTGGCGCGGAACGTGCTTCCGGCGATGCGGTACTTGACCCGGTCGAACTCGAAGCCTTCCAGCACCGCCGCCTTGGCGGAGTAGAACCGGTCCGGCGCGGCCGGATCGGGGGAGTAGTAGTCCTCGTGGTTCATCCGTTCGTCCGGTAGCCGGCGGAACGCCCGCCGGCCGGTGAGCACGTTCTCCCACAGTTCGTTGGGGGAGTCCGCGTCGGGGTAGCGGCAGGCAATCCCGACCACCGCGATCCGTTCGTCCACTGTTGTTTCCTGACTGCTCATGCCGGGGCTCCGACGGTCGTCGGGGTGGCGGGTGCGGTGGCGGCCCGCTGCTGGGAGCGGTTGCGCAGGTGGACCGTCCACCAGAAGAGACCGCGGACGCCGCAGACCACGACGACCGCGAAGAACAGCGTGTAGACGACGTTGAACAGCATCAGTACGCCGTAGACCATGGCCACCGACGAGCCGAACATGAACTGGTAGATCGGCTTCACCGGCGTCGTGCCCGGGTCGGTGATCATGTAGTTGGTGAACAGCACGAACGCCACGCCGGCCATCACGCCCAGCGCCGAGAACAGCGCCACGTCCCAGATCCAGTGGCGGATGATCGCCTGGATGGCGAAGCCGCCCAGCCAGCCGACGATCAGTGCCACCTTGCGGGTCAGCAGGGCGTTGATCACCGTGCCGGCGGTGACGATGATGATCGGGATCATGATCCGGAAGAAGGTGTTGGCGCCTTCGGTGAACTGGTACGGCGGCGCGATGGAGATCCACGAGCCGAAGCAGACCAGCGCCACGGTGATCCCGAGGTTCGACGGGTTCATATAGTGCCGCATCCGGCCGTACACCGGCGCCTGGAAGACGTACTTGCCGGTGACTCCGACGATGACCGCGAACGCGATCGGCAGGAACATGTCGTTGGCGTACAGCAGCATGTTGCAGGCCAGCGCGGTGATGTGTGCCGGCAGCAGGAACTCGTAGAGCCCGCGTCCGCCGCGACCGGCGTAGCGCGGCGCCCGACCCTGCACCCGGGCGCTGAAGGTCTCGAAGACCATCTCGGTGGCGTATCCGACGAGTACCGCCAGGATTGGCCACAGCCAGGGTTGCTCGAAGCCCAGAACGGTGTAGCCGAAGATGTTGAACACGGTCATCGAGATGGCGAAGTTGCGCAGTGCCAGGTAGCGGCGGTCCGGTTCCTTCGCCGCCGGTACGGGTGGTCCGGCCGGGGTGGGCGTGGTACCAACGGTCTGCTGGCGCTCGGCGGTGGTGGTCATTGGTTGCTAACCTCCTGGACGCGGTCGGTCAGCACGAGGGTGTGGGTGCCGGCCGAGAGTTGCTGGGTGGAGCGGTGCAGGTTGCCGTCGAGATCGCGCCAGCGCAGATCGACAGTGACCGGCCCGTCGACGTCGCCGAGACCGAAGTGGACTTCGAAGCTGCGCTTGCCGCTGTGTCCGCTTCCGCCGTCGAGTTGCGAGATCTGCTTGCGCCCGTCGGGGGTGGTGACCGTGACGGTCGCCCCGTAGGCGGGGGTGCCGGTCACGTCGGCCGCCGCGCCGTCCACCGCCGGGCGGAAGAGCCGCAGGTTCAGGAAGTTGCCGCGGGCTGGGGCGTCGTTGGAGTAGAAGGCCGGGGCACCCCACTGTCGGGCCACTGCCAGGTCGAGGGCGCCGGTGGCGCGGGTGTCTGCGGTGGCGATGCCTCGGGTGGGGATCGGCACGTCCAGGCCCAGCTGATCGGTGATGTTGGCGAACTCTCCGCTGTCGGTACGGGAGAAGAACGCCAGCGGCTGGTCGCCGGCGATGTCGTCACCGGGCTGCATGTTCGGCCACATGGCCGGGTTGTTCAGCAGGTTGTCGTTGGACATGGCCATCTCCTGCAGCCATGGCCAGCGGTCGATGTCGCCCTTGACGAATCCGAGGGTCTGCACGACCTCCAGGTCTCCGTCGTTGAGGAAGTCGGCGAACTTCACGTCCCAGCCCCAGCCGCTCCAGGCCATGCCGAGTGGGCGGGCCTGCTGGAGGAACGGGGCGGTGCCGGTGGAGAGCTGCTGCAGCATCTCCTCCTCGGAGGCGGCCTGGTTGATCCAGACGAAGTTGCTCTCCTCCAGGCCCCAGGCGGTGGTGATGTTGGAGACCACCATGTCGAAGCTGCCGTTGCGGTCGAGGTCACCGAAGTCGATGCCCATGCCCTTGAAGGAGTCCTTGCCGAGCTGGAACGACTTCGGGGTGTTGGGCAGCCGCTCGCCGTACACGGCGACGAACTTGATCCGGCCGGGCTCGGACACGTTGTGCAGCATGTGGTCGAAGGTGAAGTCGTTCGACACGTGCAGGTCCGGCAGGCCACGGCCGGTGAGATCGGCGCTGGCCAGTCCCAACGTCCAGCCGGTGCTCTTGTTGAACGGCACGGCACCGCGTTCCGGGACGAAGGTCACCGACGGGTCGTCGCCGGACGTCGCGGAGTGCCAGCGCAGGACCTGTAGACCGCCGCCGTTCGCGGCGGTGGACAGCGAGTCGTTCATCTCGACGTTGTCCTGCCCGTCAGGGTCGAGCACGTCGGACTCGGGGAAGTAGTTGCCGATGATCACGTCCGGCCGGCCGTCGCCGTCGAAGTCGTTGACGTTGATGGCGTTGGTGTGCCACTTCGGACCGTGGTAGCGGCCGTCCGGCGAGTTCTGCGGCACGATCTCCTGGCGCACGTACGCGTCGTTGGCCGGTGCCGTGGCGCTGGCCTTGCGCAGGTAGAGGATCGAGACGCGACCCCAGTAGGTGACCAGGATGTCCATCCGGCCGTCGAGGTTGTAGTCGCCGGGCACGCAGGCCATCGGGGCCATGGTGTGGTCGATCGGCAGTGGCGCCGGGTCGAGCAGGAAAGGCTCGAAGCGGTCCGCCTGCGGAGCGGTCGGCGCGTAGGTGACCACCACCTTGTTGGTCCGGACGTCGACGAAGCAGAGGCTGTTCGCGGCGCCGTTGCCGGTGAGGTCGTTGACGGCGATGCTGGCACCGACGGACGAGACCCAGGACCGGATCTTGTGGTACGCCGGGTTGACCTCGCGGATCGTCTCTTTGGGCAACTCGTCGTAGCCGTCGGGATACGCAATCGGAAGTTCGGTGAACCGGTATTTTTGGGCGACTTCGTCGGCACCGGCCACCGAGACTCGGGCGTCGATGACGAAGAAGAGCGTGACCAGGAGCAGAATGGCAGCTATTCCTGGGCTGATGGAACGCAGACGTTGACCCGACACGATCTGATCTCCTTTGGGCAGGATCCGTCGGTTGTGTGACCTGAACCGGCGGTTGGGACAGGGCGGACGGCAGGACCGCAGCGCCGCCGCTCCTCCTGAAAGGGTCGAAGATGGGTGGAGATGGGTAAGGTCGCATGGCGGCGGTCGACCACCGGGATCATCGTCCGACGACCATGCCTCTGAGCGCTTCTTTCACATTGCCTCTGCCGATTCCGAAATATTGCTTCGAGAGTTATTGCTTTCCGTAGGGACTCTCCGGGGGTGCGGCGGATGTCGTTGTCGGATCGGTTTGCCGACATCGGTGAACGGTGGTCGTCGAAGATGGCAATATCGCGACTACGTGGCTGTCTTCCGGTGGTTAACCTGGTGTCGGCGCCTGCCTGTTGCGCCGACCGGACGTACCAGCGCCGCCCCGTGTTCGGCCACCCGCGCCCAGCCGTCGGTGTACGGCAGTCCGGACCACCGGTAGAGAAGGAGCCGTCGTGTCTGTCGAGGGATTCTGGAAGGTCGCGGTGTCCACGCCGTTGGGTACCCGTCATACCGTGCTCGAGCTGTTCACCAAGGACGACGTCCTGCAGGGAATCTCTCGTGGGGAGAAGGAGGAACTGGTGCTCAACGACCTGGTGTTGGAGGGCGACCGGATGTCCTGGTACCAGTCGATAACGAAGCCGATCCGGATGAACCTGGCATTCGAGGTCGTGATCGCCGGCGACGAGATGACGGGCACCGCCAAGGGCGGTCCGATGCCGGCGGCGAAGGTCAGCGGGCGCCGCGAGCCGGCCACCCAGCCTGCCTGACCCGCAGCGGCTGGCCGGGACGGTGGCGCCCCCATCGCCGTCTCGGCCTCTCGCTCGGCCTCTTGGCCGGGGTACGTCGATCCCTCTGGCCATTGACATACGAGGATTTATCGCTAATTGTCATGGATATTCCGACGCGGGAGATATCCATGACCGACATGCCGTCCCTGCCCACTCATCACCGGTATCTGATCGTCGGGGCCGGCCCGGCAGGCCTGCAGTTGAGCTACTACCTCCAACAGGCCGGCAGCGACTACCTCACGCTGGAGCGGGCGCAGACGCCGGGCGGCTTCTTTCGTCGGTTTCCCCGGCACCGGGGCCTGATCTCGCTGAACAAGGTGTACACGACGAGCGCCGACCCGGAGATCCGCTTGCGGTGGGACTGGAACTCGTTGCTGCACGAGCCGTTCGAGCTGCCCTTCTCCGACTACAGCCGTGACTACTACCCGAGCGCCGACGACATGGTGCGCTATCTGGGTGACTTCGCCCGTAGGCAGGGCCTCGCGGTGCGGTACGGGATCGGCGTCGACCGGGTCGACAAGATCGACGGGCGGTTCGTCGTGTCCGCCGGCGACCAGACGTACACCTGCGAGTGCCTGATCGTGGCCACCGGCTGGGGCCGACCTCACCTCCCGGACGTCACCGGCATCGAACACGCGGTCGGGTACGAGGCGATGAGCACGGACCCGGCAGACTACGCCGGCCACCGCGTGCTGATCCTGGGCAAGGGCAACTCCGCGTTCGAGACCGCCTCGGCGATCCTCGGGCACGCGTCCATGGTGCACCTGGCCAGCCCGCGCCCGATGCGCCTTGCGTGGAACACCAAACACCCGGGCGACGTACGCGGACACCACGGCGCGGTGATGGACAGCTACCAGTTCAAGACGCTGCACTCGGTGCTGGACTGCGTCATCGACGAGATCAAACCCGTCGACGGCCGCTACCAGGTGCACCTGACGTACACCCACGCCGACGGCGAGACCGCGACGATGGAGTACGAGTCGGTGCTGCGCTGCACCGGGTTCGCCATGGACACCTCGATCTTCGGCGGCGGCGCCCGACCGACGATGGTCCCCAGCGGCCGGATGCCGGCCACCCGTTCGGACTGGCAGTCGGTCGACGTGGATGGTCTCTACTTCGCCGGCACCATCGCCCAGGACCGTGACTTCAAAAAGGCGTCCTCCGCTTTCATCGACGGATTCCGTTACAATCTGCGGACCCTAGCCGCGCTGCTGCGCGAACGCTACGAAGGCGCGCCGCTGGCATACGACAAGGTGACCGCCGACGCCGAGGCGCTCACCAACGCCGTGCTCGACCGGGTCAACTGGAGCTCGGCGCTGTGGACGCAGTTCGAGTTCCTGGTCGACGCACTGGTCGTCGACGCCGGCACCGGACAGGTCCGGCACTACCACGACCTGCCGGAAGACCACGCGGTCCGCCGGTTCGGCAGCGAGAGCCACTACTACACGTTCGGGCTGCGGTGGGGCCGCGACGAGTACGCCGACGTGTTCGCCATCGAACGGCATCCACAGCCGGACCGGGCGGCCGAGAGCGCCTTCATCCACCCGGTCGTGCGGCGGTACCGGGGCGGGGAGCTGGTCGAGGAGCTGCACCTGCTGGAGGATCTGCTCGCCGAGTGGCGTCGTCCGGACCGGCACGTCCAGCCGCTGCTGGACTTCTTCACCGCGGACCTGCGGCGCTGAGGCCTCACCGGCGGACCAGGACGTCGGACAGCGCCTTACGGGTCAGCCGGGGAACGGTGACGTCGTCGGCGGGATAGCCGACCGGCATCACCACACAGGCACGCTCCTCGGCCGGCCGGTCGCAGATCTCGTTGAGGAACCTCATCGGGCTGGGGGTGTGGGTGAGGGTAGCCAGACCACACAGGTGCAGAGCGGTGATCAGGACGCCGACGGCGATGCCGACCGACTCCTTGACGTAGTACGGCTTCGGGGTGTTCGGGCCCTGGTGGACCTCGAACACGACGATGACCACCGGGGCGTGCTCCAGGAACGGCTTCTGCCAGTCGGTGCCCATCGGGGCGACCGCAGCCAGCCACTCGGCGGACGCCCGCCGGGTGTAGAACTCCAGCTCTTCGGCCTCGGCGGCCTGCCGGAGCTGGCGTTTACGGTCCGGATCGGTGACAACCACGAACCGCCAGGGCTGCAGGTTGGCCCCGCTCGGCGAGCAGGCGGCGGCCCGTACCGCCTGCTCGACGACGTCCAACGGCACCGGGTCGGCGGAGAACGCCCGGACCGAGCGGCGCTGCGCCATCCGATCGGCGAACGTCCGGGCGGTGCGGGTCATCACCGTCGGATCGAGCCGGTCGAGGTGAAACGTGGTGCTGGCGGCGTTCTGCACGGTGACCTCCGGTTGCCGTTGCCGACTGGTACCAGCGTGACCCACCACGGGTGGCAGTGCTTGCGGCGGATTGCTCTGTCGGCCGGCGTAACCGGAGGCGGTCAGCTCGTCGCCTGCTCCGCCAGGTAGTCGACGACCGCCGGCAGACCGCCCCGGGCGGCGGCCAGCCGTTGCCGCCGGGCACCGGTACCGTCGGCGAGCAACCGGGCGAGTCCGTCGGTGACCAGTGGTCGCGCCTGCTGTGCGCGCAGCACCGGGTCGATCGTCGCGAGCAGGTCGGCGACCAGCTCGTCGGCGGGGCGTAGCCGCCCGGTGAACAGGTCGACTCCGGCACCGTCCAGCCCGTCGCGGGCAGCCCGCCAGTACGCCACCCGCATCAGCTCGCCCGGTATGTCGACCGCCGGTCCGCTGCGGGCCACCGCCGCCGACAGATGCGTCACCAGCGCCCGGACCACCGCCGCGTACATCGCGGACTCCTCGGCGGTGCCGGCCATGTCGGCGACGCGGACCTCCACGGTCGGCTTGTCCGCCGACGGACGTACGTCCCAAAAGATGGTGCCCCGATCGACCAGCGCCCCGGCAGCCAGCAACGACTCCACCACCTCGTCGTAGTGTGCCGCAGAGTCGAACCGGGGTGGCGGTCCGGCCACCGGCCACCTCGGCCAGGTCATCGTGCGCCAACTGGCGTACCCGGAATCGCGGTTGTCCCAGAACGGCGAGTTCGCGGTCAGCGTGAGCAGGACCGGAAGGTACGGGCGGAGCTGGCTGGCGACCCGGACCGCGTGGTCGCGGTCGGGCATCTCCACGTGTACGTGCAGGGCGCAGACGATCAGTTCGTCGTGCAACCCGCGGAAAGTCTCGGTTCCCCGGCTCTGTCGGGGGCCGACGGTGACCGGCGGCGGCACCGGACCCGCCACCGGAGCCGATCCACTGGGGATGACGAGCAGCCCGGCGGCACGGGCGCAACCACCGATCACCTTTCGTGCCTCGGTCAACTGGGCGAGCAACTCGTCGACGTCGGCGCACGGAGCGGTCCTGGTCTCCAGCTGTAGGGGGGTGATCTCGCCAGCCACCCGGTCGCCCAACAGGGCGCTCGCCGCCCGGACGACTTCGGCGGCGCGGGGCACCGGTGTCCGGGTGAGCGCGTCCACGACGAGGAACTCCTCCTCGACGCCGAAGCGCGGTGTTCCGGGAGGCCCGTCGGTGGGCAAGGTCATGGCGGAGATCCTCGTCGGCTCGTTCCGGTGGTCCGTGACCGCACTTCGGACACGGATCACCGGAGCGTAACCGCGCCGGTACCGTTGTGGGGACCCACCATTCAGGCGTAGGGCGACACCCGGCTGTCGCGCCGCCGGCCGGGGTCGGGACGCGAACTCTCCAGAATGCTCGCGATCAGGCCGGCCAGCAGCGCCGCCCGGTCCGGCATCTGCGACACGTCGACCCATTCAGTACGGGCGTGGGCGCCACCGCCAACCCCGCCGAGACCATCCAGTGTGGGCACGCCGAGCGAGCCGGTGAAGTTCGCGTCGGAGGCCCCCGGCGCGTGCACGCTGGTCACCGCGGGCAGGCCCAGTTCACGCCCGACCCGTGCGGCGATCGCCAGCAGCGGCAGCGCCGCTGACTCCGGTAGCGGATGGCGGTTGATTCCGCCGCTGACCACCAGTTCGGCGTCCGGCAGCCGAGGAGTGATCGCCCGGATCATCCGGTCCACCCGGTGCAGCTCTTCGCTGGTCCAGGCCCGTACGTCCACAAAAAACTCGGCGGACTCCGGCACCTGGTTGGTCATGCTGCCGCCGCGCAGCGTCGTCGGCGTCACGCTGGTGCCGGCGGCGGCGAACTCGCGTACCGCCAGAAGCTGGTGCGCCAGCTCGATCGCGGCGTTGACTCCCCGGTGCGGCTCGACCCCGGCGTGGGCAGCGCGGCCCCGGACGCTGATCTGGTACACCGAGCCGCCCTTGCGGGCTACCTTCAACGCGCCGTGCTCGGTGCTCGGCTCCGCGACGAGCACCGCGTGCGAGCGGCGGGCCTGGTGCTCGATCAGCGGTCGGGAGGTCGGTGAACCGCTTTCCTCGTCGCAGGTGAGCAGCAGACCCACCGTGGAGGTGTCGGGCAGCAGGGACAGCGCGGTGAACAGTTGGACGATGCCGGACTTCATGTCGCAGACCCCTGGGCCGGTGGCGATCGCGTCCTCCACGACGAACGGCCAGTCGGTCACGGTGCCGGCCGGCCATACCGTGTCGTAGTGTCCGATCAGCAGGACCTGCTGATCGGCAGCCGGCCAGAGCAGATGTGGAAGTCCGTCGTGGATGATCCGGCGGGCAGGGCGGGACAGCACCCGACTGCCCCAGCTGTCCAGTAGGTCCGCACAGGTCCGTAGGTTGGCGATGACCCCCGGCGGTGACTCGGTGGTCACCAGCTCACCGAGCCGTCGTACCATCGTGGACGCCTGGGCGTGGGCATCGCGCCGGATCATGCTGAAGTCGACCATGTGGCGATCGTGGCAGTCATGCGCGTACGGCGACAATATGCCTACGTGCTGTCATGGTGGGGTCGGCGTCGGGCCGGCGGCCGTCTCCGAACTGGGCACGGTCGAAGAACCGCGTGTGGTCCGCGTTCGGCGACCATGCCAATTGGAGCCGTACTCCCGCCGGCGACTCGTCTCGGTGGCGGCTCGTACGTCGAGGAGACTGGCCAGTGGCGCACATCCATCTAGGTATCGACGAAGCCGAGTATCCGGGGATCACCGGACTGCTGCGGTACCGGCCAGAGACCGCAGCCGCGCTCGGTGCCTTGGCCGAGGTGCTGCTGCACGCGCCGCATCCGAGCCTGAGCCAGGGGGAGCGCGAGTTGATCGCGGCGTACGTCTCCGGGGTCAACGAGTGTGACTTCTGCGCCTCGGCCCATTCGGCGTTCGCGGCGGCACAGCTCGATGGCGGGCGGCCGCTGGTCCAGTTGGTCCGGGCGGACCCCGACCAGGCACCGATCACCGCGAAGCTGCGTGCCCTGTTGCGGATCGCCGCCGCTGTCGCACACAGCGGGCGGCAGGTGGATTCCGAGCTGGTCGGGTCGGCGCGGGAGCAGGGTGCGACCGACCTGGAGATCCACGACACGGTGCTGATCGCGGCGGCCTTCTGCATGTTCAACCGGTACGTCGACGGCCTCGGCACCCGGATGCCGGTCGACCCGGGTGCCTTCGACGAACAGGCCCGACGCGTCGTCGCCAGCGGCTACGGCGACTGAACCAATGTCCGTCTCCTCGGATCAGTGGCAGCGTTCCCGAGCCTCACTGCCAGTGGTGCTGCGGCGCCTGCTGTCCCTGGTCGACACCGTACCGCCAGATCGGGCCGTCACTGCCCACTGGAGCGCCGCGGACACAGTCGCACACCTGGCCACGATCACTGCGGTCAACGTGGCACTGCTCGGCGGCGGCGGCCCCGACCTGCCCGTCCCCGGCCTGAACGAGCTCCGTGCTGCCACCACTGTGGACACCATTGCCGAGATGAACCGGCAGATTCTCGGCCGGTTCACCGAACGGAGCATCCCGGTGCTCGCCGCCCGGATGCGCGCCGATGTCCAGCAACTGCTCGCCATCGCGGAGCATATCGACCCGCTGCGCGAGGTGAGCTGGATCGGCGGGGCCCGGATGCCGGTCGCTGGGCTGCTGTCACATCTGCTCAACGAGTTGAACATCCACGCGTGGGACATCGCCCAAGCGGTGGACGTACCGTGGCACATCGATCCGGTGGACGCTGCGCTCTTCGTCGACGTCTTCCTGGCCGGGGTCACCCGGTGCGGCTACGGTCGGCTCCTCGACCACGACCGGCGGGTACGCAAGGGTCGCATCTCCGTCACGTTCCAGCCGGACACCGGTGGCCGGCTGACCTTCGCGCTCGTCGACGGCGTTGTCGTTCTGGAGCCGGTCGATCCCTGGCCGGACGTGCGGCTGAGGTACGACCCGGCGACGTTCAACCTGATGCTGTTCGGTCGGGTCAGTCGAGTCTGGGCGGTACTCCGGCGCAAGGTGTCCGTGAGTGGGCGCCGGCCGTGGCTACTGCCGACGTTCATGGCGACCATGCGACTTCCGTCCTGATCGACCCGCTCCGCGTGACTGGGCGTCACAGGTTTGACATCTGCGCGTAGTGTGACCTACACAACGGTTGCCGGTTGTCGACAATCAGCCGCCGGGCCCGCATGGGCTTCGACCGGCGGTGCAGGGAGGCGGATCACCATGCCGGAGCGGTACTCCCGACGGTCGTTCATCAGCGGGGTGCTGGCCACCGGGACCTTTACCGCGGCGAGCATCTACCTGATGCCCGGGGCCCGCACACCACCCGAGATCGAGCTGCGCCTCGTCTCCGGTGTCGACCCGACCGGCGCCCGGGACCTGCTGATTTCCATGTGGAACGACACCAACCCACGGTCGCCACTGCGGGTCGACACGGTCGCTGCCGGCTCCGGCGACGAACGTCAGATCATGCTGGACCGCGCGCAGGGCGGCGAGGCCGACCTACTGAATCTGGACGTCGTCGACGTGCCGGAGTTCGCCGCCAAGGAGCTGATCACCCCGATCCCGGTCAGCAACGCCCAGCAGGCCACCACAGCACTGCCGCAGAGCAGTCGGGTGACCGGCGACGACGGCAGCTACTGGGCAGTGCCGTTCAACACCGATGTCGGAATGCTCTTCAGCCGCACCGACGAGGACACCCCACTGGAGACGCCCCAGCTGTCCGAGCTGCTCCGTGCCATCCCCGACGGGACCCAGCAGTTCGTCGGGCAACTGCGTCCCACCGTCTCGGCGTTCTACGAGGCATTCGTGGCCAACGTCCTGGAACACGCCATCGCCGAGCGGCCCGGAGTACTGAAACCGGTCGACGCCCCTGGCGTCGGGTCGGTGGCCGACCGCATCTCCCAGGACCTCGACCTCTGGAACAGCGCACTCAACCCGCTGCGGGAGGCGATCCTCGCTGGCCGGGTGCTGCTCTCCGGTGACGAGACGGATTCACGCGACCAGTTTGCCGCGCCGCAGTCGCCGTGCCGCTACATGCGCAACTGGCCGGTGAAGTACCGGGAACTGCAGCAGCAGCTGAACCCGGACGTGCGGGCCGGGCGGGTGCGGGTCGAACCATTGACCGTCGGAATCCTCGGCGGGCAGAGTCTGGCGGTCGCAGCCAGCTCGCCGTACGCCGAGCGGGCCATGGAGTTCATCGCCTACGCGACCAGCGAACCGGCCCAGAAGACCCTCGCCATGCATGGCCTTGTTCCGACGGCGATCGGTGCGTACACCGACGCGAACATCAAAGCGATGGTCCCGCATCTGGACAAGGTGCGAGAGGCGGTCGAGCGGGCGTTGCCCCGACCGGCGCACCCCAACTACCGGCGATTCTCCGACGTGATACGGCAGCACGTCGAGCTGTTCCTCTACGACGGTCAGGATCTGGCGCCACGATTCATCGAGGAGATGATGGCCGCCCTGCAGTAGCCGTCGGGTGACGACCCGGCAGACGCCCCGGAGAGGTGACGATGCAGCTCGAACCCTGGCACATTCCACTGTTGGTGATGGCGGGCATCATCGTGGTCGAGGGCCTGGCCGTGCCGGCCCTGCGCCGATGGGCCGGCGTAGTGGCGAGACGGGTCCTGCGGACGGCCTCACTCGGTCTGCTGGCCGCGCTTCTGGTCGTGGCGCTGGTAGTGACCGCCCTCGGTCCGTCGCTGGCCGATCAGCTGGCGAGCGTCGCGGCCGCGATCGCCGGGGTGGCGGCGCTGTGGCTGACCTACCGCTCCCACCGCCCGGCCGAGACGCCCGCAACCGCAGCAGCCCCGGCCGAGACGCCCGTAACCGCAACAGCCCCGGCCGAGGCGCCGCCGGCCGTGGGTCGGGACTGAGCGTCAGCCGTTCGCGGCGGCGAACGCGGTGCGCAGCGCGGAAGCGAACGCCTCGGCCGGCTGCGCCCCGGAGATTGCCCAACGGTCGTTGAGTACGAAGAACGGCACCCCGCTGGCACCCAACCGCCGGGCCGCTCGGGCGTCCGCCGTGACCTCGGCCGCGTACTCTTCGCTGGCCAGCACCCGCTCGGCGGCATCGGCGTCGATCCCGACCTCGGTGGCGAGACGGACCAGGGTCGCTGGGTCGTCGAGGACCGCGGCCTCGACGAGGTGGGCGCGAAGCAGTCGTTCGTGCATCTGCCCGTCGAGTCCTTGGCGGGCCGCCAACTGGTTGAGCCGGTGCGCGTCGACCGTGTTGACGGCGATGGCCCGGTCCAGCGCGTACGTCAGGCCCTCCGCCGCCGCCAGTTCGGTGACCTGACTGGTCATCGCCCGCACCTGCTCCGGCGGGGCACCGGTCTTGCGGGCGAGCATCTCCCACACCGGTTCCCGGTGGCCCTTGGGGTGGGCCGGGTCGAGTTGGAAGCTGTGCCACCGGACCCGCACCTGGTCGGCGTCCGGGTGTCGGCTCAGTGCGGTCTCCAGCCGCTGTTTGCCGATGTAGCACCAGGGGCAAATGACGTCCGACCAGACATCGATGCGGACCTTCGATTCGTCGACAGTCGGCCCACTCAGGCTCGAAGCGTTCATGGTCATCACCCCGTTCATGATCTCAGGACGTACCAGAGCTTAGCTCCGTACTAGCAGATTGGTAAGTGCCTTCCCGATGGATACCGCTGGTTTTCTTGGCAAGTCGGGCGGGGTCGTTGGGCCGATCAGGCAGCCTCCACCGACACTCGACGGATACCTGACGAACAACAGGGGTACTGCCCAGTAACCGGTTGGAAATCTGGCACGGCAACTGCCAGGCTGTTCCCGAGGTCGAGCCGGTCCGCCCACCGCCCACCACCGGTGTGGCACCCGGTGAGCACCGAATGGACTGCCGGATGAGCAGTCGAACCCGGGACCGTACCGGCGTGGAGACCGCCAGCATCATCAACGCCGCCCGTACGGATCCCGGCCCCGGCCTCGGTGCCGATCCCGACCTGATCGGTGGGATGCGGCTGCGGCCCGATGCGCGCGCACTGCAACTCGACCGGTACGGTCGGGTCGTGCGCGTGTCGGCCGGGCTGACCCGATGGATCGGCTGGACCGGCGCGCAACTCGCCGGCCGCCCGTTCGAACTGGTCCTGCACCCCGACCGGCGGGCCTGGTTCCGCCACCGGTTCAGCATCCTGCTCACCGACGCCTCGCCGCAGTTCGTCGGACTGGCGGAACTGACCGCGACCGACGGACGCCTCGCGGCGAGCCACGTCACCGCCGTCGCGGTACGCGGCACCGAGCCACCGGCCGATTCGGTGCTGGTCCTGCTGACCCCGGAGAACCGGGTACGCCGGCCGCAACTCACCGAGGTGGGGTCCCGCGTGCTGGAGGGCCTTGCCGGCGGTGCCTCCACCGCCGAACTCGCCGCGAGTCTGCACCTGAGCCGCAAGGGCGTGGAGTACCACGTGACCGTCCTGCTGCGCCAGGCCCGGGTGGCGAACCGGACGGCGCTGGTCGCCTGGGCGTACCACTGCGGTGTCCTGGTGCCCGGAAGCTGGCCGCCGCGGCTCGCCCCTGAGGCCCGCGAACACATCCGGCCACGAGGCCGGGTCGCGTCGTCCTGACCGCGAACCTGACCGGGACGTTGCGTCCGGAAGTGCAGGCAACCGGCTATTCGCCTCCGATACGGGGCCGTCGGCGTAGCACCCGCAGTATCCGGTCCGGCCGCAGCAGGCTCTCCGGCGGCTCCAACAGGCCGGTGACCCGGGTGAACGCCGCCGACAGTGTCGGATCGTGCACGGCGGCGGCGTGCAACCGGGGCAGGTAGGCGTTGAACAGCCGGATCTTCGCGGTGCGCCGGCCGACGACCCCGGGGAAGGCCAGGTCGCCGCCGGCGGCGATGCTCCACGGGACGTCCACCGCCCGGGCCACCTGCCGGAAGAACGGTCGCCAGTGGAGTGTCCCGGTCGAGAGCACCTCCCGCAATGCTTGTGCCTGCAGTGCCGCCACCGTCATGCCCTGCCCGTAGAAGGGGTTGAACGAGCAGATGGCGTCGCCGATCACCAGCAGGCCGTTCGGGAACCTGGACAGCCGATCGTAGTGGTGCCGTACGTTCGCCGGATACCGGAACGCCACCGGGTCGTCGAGTGGCTCGCCCTGCTGAATCGCCTGGTGGATGTCGGGATACTCGAGCTGTGCGGCGTACGCGGAGAAGCCGGCCGGGTCGGACGGCGGATGGTTGCCGAGCAGCCCGGCGAGCGTGAGGATGTGCCGGCCACCTTCCTGCTCGGCGAGCCCGGCACCGTACGGGCGCGCCGGTGTCCAGTTTTGCAGGATGAGTTTGTCTGTGCCGAGGGTTCCCGGCGGCAGCCGGTACGACCGTGACGCGTAGCCGACGTCCACCCGGATCTCTTCGGTGACCGGCTTCAGGTAGCCGAGCGCATCGAGCCAGGCCGGCGTGCGGGAACGGCGTCCGGTGGCGTCGACGGTGAGGTCGGCCTCGATGACGGATTCGGTGTCGGGCCCGGTGCGAATCCGGACCCCGGTGATCCGACTGCCGCCGTCGGAGGAGGTCAGACCGGTGACCGTGGTGCCGTCGACCACGGTGACGCCGGGCAGTTTGCGTAGCCGGGCCCGGACGTGGCTCTCCAGTAGCGGTCGACTCGGGAACAGCATAGACTGTCCGATGTCGATCTGGCTGATCCGGTGTCCGGACACGAACCACCGGACGTTGTCGAGCAGGTCGCCGCTGGGCACCCCGGCGATGGCGAGATCGCCGGTCAGGCCGGGGAAGAGGTCGTCGAGCACCTGGCGGCCACGGGCGAGTAGCGCGTGCAGATGGCGTCCCTGTGGCACCCCGCGACGGTGGTCACTGTCCTCGAACAGCTGGTCGCGGTCGATCAGCGTGACCCGTTCGTACGCGTCGGCCAGCACCCTGGCGGCCAACAGGCCCGCCATGCTGCCCCCGAGCACCACGACATGGTGGCCCGCGTCGGTGTTCATCGCATCCCCTAGATCTCACTCTGTGGATCGTGGCGACACTGATTGTGGGCAGTTCATCGCTCCGCGTCTGACCTTGAAACGATTCACGTGCACTGAGTCAGATTCCCGTCACTGGACGTCGGGGTCGTTCCGATGTGCAACGGGTGCGACTGGCGGCGCGCACCTGGTTTGGTCGATGGTCTGCGCTTGTCGTGTGGCGAGTGGCCGGTCCGGGTCGCCCGCCCGTCCTGTACCTATATACAACTATGGATGTTATCGGTAACATTCATGCCGTCGATGCTCGATCACCCGGTGGCTGGGTGTTCACCTCCACCCGAGCCGTGGGTGTCACCGCCCCGACGCTGGGGCAGCAGCGACCACCGACCCACGCTGGTCGAGGACTCGATCCGGGCTCGAGCCTCCCAGGGCGCGGACCCGGCCGGTACCCGTCCTCCGGCCGGGTCTGCGACCTTCCGCATGTGTATGTTCCCGCCGATCCGGTAGACGGATCGAGTCTCGGGGCTCGGTGGCGGCCTGCACCGAGCCGCTGGCACACGCGGGCGTCAGAAGGGTGTCGGCGCGGCGGCGGAGTCCTGGACTCCGTGTGGTCCGCAGTACTGGTAGATCTCGGTGCGGTCGACGTCCGCCTGCGGCGGCAGACTCCGCGGCAACAGCGCCGAACGGGCCGATCTGCCAGGGAGACAGCCGTTCTGGGATGCGGTCGGGTCGAATCCGCCGCCGACGACCAGACCGGCCGCGTCGCGGAAGACGACGCCCGCGCCGGCCGAGGCCAGCGCCAAGCAGTACGGCGAGTCGAGCTCGTAGTTGACGGAGGCGTCGAGGTTGTCCGGCCCGTACCGCCAGGTCTCCAGGTGGCGGGCGGCGACCGCGCCGACGAGGGCCGCCTCGGCCGGGTCGGTGCCGGCCGGGCTCCACAGTGTCGCGGTGACCGCGACGTCGACCTCGGTGACGCGGATTCGGCTGGTGCCTTTTGAGCGAACGGCGTACCGGGCGCCGACGCCGACCTGCTGGCCGGGCAGGATGACCGGGATCTCACGGGCCTGGTCGTCGGTGCTGTCGAGTACGGCGGAGTTGCCGGCCTCGTCCAGCACCTGGAAGGTGACCCAGGTCCGGTAGGCGATCTGCTCACTGGTGTTCCGAATGATGGCCCCGACGCTGGTGATGCCGTCCCTGGTGATGGGTGCGGCGGCGCTGCCGATCTGCGCGAAGCCGGACTCGACCACGTCGAGCCCGCCGTCGTCCGGCCGATTCGTTGTCACTTCCGCCGTCCCGCCGGCGATGGTCCCTGGTGCGCTGGCGTCGGACGCGATGCAGTAGCTCGTTGGCACGGCCGCCGAGGCGGGGGGCGGGGTGGCGGCGAGTCGCGCGGGCGAGCGCAGGGCGACCGCGGTCCCTGCGCCCAACGCGACGACGAGTGCACCCGTCACCGTCAGGACGACGAGCCGTCGCCGCCAAGGAGATCTCGGCGTCGTCACCGTCGGCATGGCCATGTTTGCGTGATCTCCTGCTCCTCCGGGTGACGCTCGGCTACGTCAAGGTACTACGTGGATACTCTGGGTGCCTATGCGCCTCGGTGGATCGATCCGGAGGTATCGATGTCGGTGTCCGAAGTTGCCGACCCGGCCGCCGCCAACGTTTGTGATTGGTTGGAATTGAGTTCCGACGATGAAGGTTCGCCGCCGGGCTATCTTTAGTGGCCACATCGGATCGTTATCACAACGTGACCACTACTGCACAAACCTCGCATTATCGACGGCACCGGTCGGGCTGCCCGATGGTTCGCTTCAGTGGCCAAATCTGCTACCGAGGCGATTCTGTCGACATCGGAATCGGTTGGCTTGCATCAGCTGTCCCCGGGGAAGAATGCACGCGGGATGCCTGAAATATCCCGGTAGGGACCCTTGTTGGTTCCCAGGTAGCCGTCAGGTATGGTCGGATCAACCCCCTATTGCATACCTGGGACTGGCTCGCCCGCCGACCGTCGACGACCTGATACCGGTTGATGCACACGTTGCGTGTGCGTCGATTGGGATTATCGTCACGACATTCGTTGGAATGGAGATCGTGTCCGCAATCGTCGTGAAATCCCTGTACAAAATTTTCGGCAAGCGCGCAGCCAAAGCCCTGGAGCACCTCCGGGACGGCCAGGACGGCTCGACGCCAGGTGCCACGGCTGCGGTCGTCGACGCCAGCTTCGAGGTCCGGCGCGGCGAGATCTTCGTCGTGATGGGGCTGTCCGGATCGGGCAAATCCACCCTGATCCGGATGCTCAACGGTCTGTTGCCGCCGACCAGCGGCACCGTCGAGATCGACGGCGTCGACCTGACCAAACTCAAGCCCGCAGTGCTGCGCAAGCTGCGGCGCGACAAGGTCAGCATGGTCTTCCAACACTTCGCGCTCCTACCGCACCGTTCAGTGCTGGAGAACGCCGGCTACGCGCTGGAGGCGGCGGGCCTGCCCCGGGCCCAGCGTCGGGAGCGGGCGATGGAGGCGCTCCGCCTGGTCGGCCTCGACACGTGGGCCGACAAGCTGCCGCAGGAGCTCTCCGGTGGCATGCGTCAGCGGGTCGGGCTCGCCCGGGCGCTGGCGGCCGGCACCGACATCATGCTGATGGACGAGGCATTCTCCGCGCTGGACCCGCTGATCCGACGTGAGGTGCAGGACCAGCTGCTGGACCTGCAGGCCCAACTCGGCAAGACCATCGTCTTCATCACCCACGACCTGAACGAGGCGATGCGCCTCGGCGACCGGATCGCCGTGATGCGGGCCGGCCGGATCGTCCAACTCGGCACCGCTGAGGAGATCCTCACCGACCCGTCGAACGACTACGTCGCACAGTTCGTGGCCGACGTCGACCGGACCCGGATCCTCACCGCGTCGTCGGTGATGGAGCGGCCACTCGGGGTCGTCGACGAGAACTCCGGCCCCCGGGTCGCCGCCCGGGTGCTCCGCGAGACCCAGACCTCGGCGATCTACGTCACCGGGCGCGGCAAACGGTTCGTCGGGACCGTCTCCGACGACACCATCGAGCAGGCGATCCGGGACGGCCGGTCGAGCCTGCGCGACGTCGTGACCACCGATCAGGTACGGACGGCCGGCGAGGACACACTGGTCGCCGACCTGTTCACCCCGTGCGCGGAGAGCCCACACCCGCTCGCCGTGACCGATGTCACCGGCCGGCTCGTCGGGGTGATTCCCCGGATCACCCTGTTGCGCGCCCTCGGCAGCATCGGCGCGGACCTCTCGACCAACGGGGAGGCCGACACGTCCGCCGGCACCACCACCGTTCCGGCCGATGCGTCGGCCGACCCGCCGATGCCTCCGAAGGAGGACGCACATGAAGTTCGCTGACGGGCTGGACGGCATGCTGCCGTACCTCCAGATCGGCCAGGCGTTCGAGGCCATCGTCGACTGGACGACCGAACACATGGACCCGTTCTTCGACGGGATCTCCAGCCTGGTCAGCTCCCTGGTCGACCCCCTGGTCGAGCTGCTCACCGCACCCCCGGCGATCGTGGTGGTGTTGATCTTCGCGGCGCTCGGCTGGTGGCTGCGCGGCTGGAAGTTCGGCATCGGTACCGCAGTCGGGCTCGGCATCGTCGCCGGCATGCCGTACTGGGAACAGACCATGAGCACCCTGGCCCTGGTGCTGGTCGCCAGCGGGCTGTCGCTGCTGATGGCGGTGCCGCTCGGGATCCTGGTAGCGGAGAACTCCCGGGTCTCGGCGTTGGCCCGCCCGGTGCTGGATCTGATGCAGACTCTGCCGGCGTTCGTCTACCTCATCCCGGCGATCTTCTACTTCGGCGTTGGCGCTGTCCCCGGGGTACTCGCTACCGTGGTGTTCAGCATGCCGCCCGGGGTGCGGCTGACCGAGCTGGGTCTGCGGCAGATCGACCGCGAAGTGATCGAGGCCGGTGAGGCGTTCGGTGCCTCGCCGTGGGCGATCCTGTTGCGTACCAAGCTGCCGCTGGCCCTGCCGACCATCATGCAAGGTGTCAACCAGGTGATCATGCTGGCGTTGTCGATGGTGGTCATCGCCGGCATGGTCGGTGCCGGCGGCCTCGGCGAAGTGATCATGACCGCACTCGCCCGGGTCCAGGTCGGCCGCGGCTTCGAAGGCGGCATCGCCGTGGTGATCCTGGCGGTGGTGCTCGACCGGCTGACCGATTCGATCGGCGCCCGGACGAAGTCGGCGAAGGCGCAACGCGCCCTTCAGGCATCCTGACCGGCCACCGCCGAGACCACCTGCCCGTACACATCGCATGCACAACCGCACCGTCCGCGTACCTCGCACCTGATTATCGAGATCCCGCAGGAAGGGTCACCGGTGCCGGCGACCTGCCTCGCTTCGCGAGTTCGCCGGTGAACGGCAACACACGGAAGGACAAAATCACATGTTCGGCAACAAACTGCTGCGTCGGGCCGCGATCGCGGCCACCGCAACCCTGGCTCTCGGCGGAGTCGCCGCCTGCGGCGACAACACCGACGACAACGGATCCGGTACAACCGGAGACGTCGAGAAGAGCATAACCATTGGCTACATGGCCTGGGACGAGGCGATCGCCGCCTCCTACCTGTGGCAGAACGTTCTGGAATCCCAGGGGTACGAGGTCGAGCTGACCAACGTCGAAGCCGGCGTGGTCTACTCCGGACTCGCCTCCGGCGACATTGACCTGTTCCTCGACGGTTGGCTGCCGCAGACGCACGCCTCGTACATGGAGCGCTACGGCGATGACATCGAACAGCTCGGTGTCTGGTACGACAACGCCAGCCTGAGCATCGCCGTACCGGCGTACGTGGACGGCGTCGACTCGCTGGCCGACCTGGCCGACAACGCCGACCTGTTCAACGGCGAGATCATCGGCATCGAGCCGGGCGCCGGGCTGACCGCCGCCACCCAGGACGAGGTCATGCCGACCTACGGCCTGGACGGCTACGAGCTGCGCACCTCGTCGACCCCGGCGATGCTCGCCGCACTGCAGAGCGCCGTCGGCGACGAGCAGCCGATCGTGGTCACCCTGTGGCACCCGCACTGGGCCTACTCGAACTACGACCTGAAGGACCTGGCCGACCCGGAGGGCACCCTCGGCCAGGCCGAGGAGATCCACGCCCTGGGCCGTACCGGCTTCGCTGCGGACTTCCCGGACGCCGCCGAGATGCTGTCCAAGTTCAAGATGGACGACCTGCAGCTCGGCTCGCTCGAGGACCTGATGTTCAACGTCCACGAGGGCGACGAGTCGGCCGCCGTCGAGGCGTGGCTGGCCGAGAACCCGGACTACCTCGGCACGCTGGGCGTCTCCTGACCACCGTACGACTCTGATCGGTGCTTTCGCCCGGTCCGGCACGTGCCGGACCGGGCGAAAGCTTTGTGCCTCAAGGGGTGCCGCAGTGCACCAGGTCGATCCCGGTGACCGGTGTCGTCGACGGGATCGACACCGCCGTAGCGGTGGCGAAGTCGCTCGCACCGTCATACCAGCAGTCCGAGCCGTCGCCGAAGTAATAGTTGATCTTCACTTGCTGGCCGGGGGCGAGGGGCAGAAGCTCGTAACCACCCGTGGACCAGTCGGTGGTGCTGGTGGCCGGTCCAGCCGGATCGCCGGTCGCCGCGCTGTAGGCCGTCATGTACCCGAACTCGGCCGTTCCGGAAGCGGCCAGGGTCCGTCCCTGAACCGACCCAGCCGTACGTAGCGCCAGATCCGCTGTGCTCGCCTGTCCGGACCGCACCGGGATGTAGGTGGCGGAGAACCGGTCCGGCTGGCTGCCCGACCAGGTCCACGGGTACAGGCCGGACACCGCGACATGCTGCAGCGGCCACTCGTACGGACCGAGGCCGCTCACCGTGTAGACGCCAGCGCTGTTCGAACAGTGCGCCCCGGATTGTCGACTGAGCCCCAGGGTCGAGGCCAGTGCATACGGGAAGGCGCAGACCCGCTGCACTGGGCTGCCAGTGGCCTGGTCGCGCACGACACCCGTGATCGACCCGGGCGGGTCGACCCGCAGCGTCTTGATGGTCGTCGTCACCGAGTCCGCGCCGCTGAACCACACCGCCTCACGCTGGTCGCCGGTGCCGCCCCTGGGGCCGACCCACTGGGCACCGTACGCGTCGCTGAGGTGCTCCAGGAAAATCTGTGCCTGCACCGGACCCTCCAGTGGGCCGATCACCAGACGACCATTGGCGTCACTGCATCCCTGGTACTGATAGATCGGGCCGACACCTCGCCAATCGGGACCGATCAGGCTCGCGCAGACGTCGGCGACCGGGTCGCCAGTGTCGGTCGCGCGCACCTTGGTGACCAGCGCCGTGGCGGGGTCGACCGGGACCGTCACCTTGCTGACCTTCCCGGGCAGGACATCGACCCGGACGGCGGTCGGCCAGTGCGTCCCTTCCGGCGACACCTCGACTTCGTAGTAGGAGCCAGCCGGAACCCCGGTGACGGTGAACACTCCGCGCTCGATGGCACAACTACTGTGGTCGTACGGGGTCACGACGCGTACACAACCGGTGCGGATGACTTTGCCGGTGACGCTGTCCACGATCTTGACCTGAACATTGCCGGGTTCCAGCAGAACCTCGTCGACGACGAGACTCTGCCCGGCCACCAGGTCGAAGACAGTCGCCTCCGCTGCCGACAAGACTCCGTAGACGTACTGCCGTCCCCGAGAGCCATAGAAGGTCGAGATGTAGAACTGGCCCGGCCGCAGGTCGGGGAGGGTGTAGGCGCCGTCCGGGCCGGTTTCAGCGGACCACTGGCTGCCGGAGTCGAGGCCGGTCGCGGTCACCGTGACACCGACCGCCGGCGTACCGTCGAAGTCGGTGATCGTGCCGGTGATGTCGCCGAAGCCGGAGTAGAGGTAGAACGTCACCCAGGCACCGTCGGGTCGGAGCGTCACCGGGTGCGCACGCTCCCAGGTGGTCCGCTGGTGGTACCACTGTTCGGGGTATCCGCTGGCCTGGGCACGCAGCTTGTACTCGCCTGGCTCCGCATCGATGCTGAACAGTCCGGTTTCATCGACGCAACCGCTGGCGACCTCCTGCTCCACGTCAGCCCGAAACAGGGTCACGCAGGCGTCCGGGACGGTCTGGCCGCTTTCCCATCCGTTCACGCTGCCGGTGAACGTCGTCGGTTCGGCGGCCTGTGCCGGGGCGGCCAGCGTGCTGATGGTCAGGATCATGCTCGAGGTGATTGCCAGTGCACGCCAAAGAAGGCGGGCCATATGCTCCTCCGATTGTCTGAGGTGGACTAGCGTCAGCCTAGGTTCTGGCACCGACAGTCCGACGCCGGCTCAGCTCAGCCGCGCAGCGTCGCGGCCGGCAGCACCCGGGTCGCCGCGTAAGCCGGGTAGACGCCAGCGACTGCGCCGACCGCCAGACCGACCAGCGGGCCGGCGAACACGACCGTCGGATCGAGTACGACCAGCCAGCCCTGCAGCAGACAGACGGCGGACGTCACATCGATTCCGATGACGGTGCCGGCAGCCCCGCCGGCCAACCCGACCAGGGCGCTCTCCACCAGGAACTGGCCGGCGACGGCCGATCGGCCCGCGCCGACCGCGCGCCGCAACCCGATCTCAGTACGCCGCTCCAGTACGGAGATCAACATCGTGTTGCTGACCCCCAACGCCCCGATGATCAACGAGACCGCCGCCAGGCCGAGAAACAACGCCTGGGTCTCCTGCTCGACACCTTGCCGGAAACTGCGTAGGTCAGCCGGGATCAGCACCTCGACGGCGGTGGTGTCCTCCGGGGCCAACACCAGCGGCATCGCCCCACCGACCTGGTCGGCCGCGCCGAGAGCGGTGCGCGCCGTGACAGTGGACTCGGTGAACTCCGCCCAACCGTGCCGGCAAGCGGCGTACGGCACAACGACGGCGTTGGTGAACTGCGGCTGGCCGACCGGCGCCCGGTAGACGCCGATCAGCGCGTACCGCTGGTCGTCGACGTAGATCAGCGGGCTGCGACCCGGGTCGGAGATCCGCAGCGCCCGCGCGGCCACCGAGTCGATGATCGCCACCCGGTCGCCGCGTTCGTCGTGCCCGTCGTCGAACATCCGCCCGGCGACGATCTCGACCCCGGCCGCCCGCAGCGCGCCCGACTGAGCGGCGAGTACGTCGACCCGTTCGCCGCCGCCGTCGGCGATGTCGACGGCGGTCGCCGCCAACCGGCTGTCCTGCCCGGTGGCGCAGCTGACGCCCGCGTCCACGACACCGTTGACCTGATGCAGCCGGTGAACGGTCGCCGGGTCCGGGCGGACAGCCGCATCCCGGTAGCGGGCCGTGACCGTGGTAGCGGCGACCGCGTCGAACCGGTCCGAGATCGCGCCGGCCGCACTGGAACTGATCCCGACGGTGGCGACGGTGGCCGCCACTCCGAGGCCGATCCCGGCAGCGGTGAAGGCGGAACGTAACCGGCGACCGAGAATCGCGCCGACCGCCTGCCCGACCACGTCGGTGATCGCGGTCCGGCCGCCACCCAGGTCAGCTGGCACGGCCGTCCACCACCCGGATGACCCGATCCGCGCTCTGCTCGACCCGGGCATCGTGGGTGACGACGACAACGGCGCGGTCGGCCACCACCAGGCCGCGCAGCAGCCGCAGCACCGTGTCGGTGTTCGTCGAATCCAGGTTCCCGGTCGGTTCGTCGCAGAGCAGCAGCGCCGGTTCGTGCACGATCGCGCGGGCGATCGCCACCCGCTGCTGTTCACCACCGGACATCGTGGTTGGTCGGGCGTACAGCCGATGTCCCAGCCCGACCGAGGCGAGCGCCGCCACCGCGAGATCACGCCGCGCACGACGCGGCCGGCCCTGATGAATCAGCGGCAACGCCACGTTGCGTACCGAATCGAGGTACGGCACCAGGTGGAACGACTGGAAGACGAAGCCGATGCTGCTCGCCCGCAACCGGGTCAGCTCCCGCTCCCGCAGCCCGTTGGTCGGCCTCCCGGCGAGCAGATGCGTGCCGCTGGTCGGCGTGTCCAGCAGACCCAGAATGTTGAGCAGCGTCGACTTGCCGGACCCGGACGGCCCGCTGATCGCGACCATCTCGCCGGGATGCACGCTTAGCGTGACGTCACGCAGCGCGTCGACGGCGGGCGGCCCCGGATATCGCTTCGACACCCCGGCCAACTCGAGCACAGGTGAGCGGACGGCGACCGCCGGAGTGGCCGCCTGGTCAGTCACTGCGCGGCCGAGCGTCCCGGGTCGCGACGACGACCTGCGCGCCGACCAGCAGCTGCCCGGTGACCGGGCGGACGGCGGCCCGGCCGCCGACGCTGAGCAGCACCTCCACCGCCAGTTGCGTGACGCCGGCACCGTCGGCCACCGACACCGACACCGTCCCGTCGGTGGCCGTCCAGAGGGCGGACGCGGGGACCACCGGTGCGTCGTCCGGGCTGCGGCCGCGTTCGAGCAGGACCTGACGGCCCTGGCCGAGCCGCGCCCCGTCCGGCTGATCGGCAAGGGCGAAGACAGCGGTACGTCCGTCATTGTGTGTGTCGGCGGCCGGTGCCTCTTCCGGAGCCGCCTGCTGGCCGGGCTCGGCCGACGCCGCCGGATTGCGGATCTCCGGCGCCGCGAGCAGTGCACCGCCGGGTCCGTCGAGCCGGAACTGCGCCCCGGCCGGCAGGCCGGCGACCAGCGCGTCAAGGTCAGGACCCAGCGGTACGGCGAGCTGCCAGCCGCCGCTGGTGAGGCTGACCAGCGGGCCGCTGCCGATGTCGCCGACCCGGGCCGGCAGCGCGCCGACGATCGCTGGCACATCCGGCAGGAAGACCAGCTCGTCGGCGGGCAGCAGCAAAGTGGGCGGCGGCGGGTCGGCCGGCGGCGTGGTGACCGGGGGCGTCGATGGTGGCGCGGGCTGATCCGCCACCGGCGGCGGGTAACCGGCAGCCGAGTAGAGCCGCCGGACGTCCGTCTCGGTCCGCGCGTCCAGCCGCCCATTCACCGGAGTGTCGTACAGCTGGCGGAGCGCCGTCTGCAGCTGACGTACGTCGGGCCCGGTGTCACCCCGAACAAGCTGGCGGTACGCCGGGAAGTCGCCCGGCAGCAGGATCAGCGGCCGCCCGGACACCTCGACGAGTACGTCGCCGATGCCGACCTGCTCGCCAACGGCGATCGGGACCGCAGTCACCACCTGGCGTACCGTGCCGGCCTGGGCCTGCGGCCCGCTGACCGTGCGGACGGTTTCCCTGGTCAGCGAGCCGTCGAGGGTGATCGAGTCGACGATCGGCCCGGCGGCCACCGGCGCGGTCACCACCGACGGCGACGGTGGTGCGGCGAGCTCGGCCCGCTGCGCCGGTGACCGCGCCTGGGACGCCGAATACCACGCCCAGCCAGAGGTGGCGGCAACGACCGTTGCCGCCACGACGGCGATGATCCGATGTCGACTGGTCAACGGATACTCCTGGCCGGGGGCGGGTCAGCTGCCGAGAGCCTGTTGTCCCCGCTGCAGCGCGGCCGCCATCGCGTCCCGGTAGCCGAACAGCTGGGTTTCGTGCTGGTCGACCGCGGCGTCGAGTGCGGCGTCCCAGGCCTGCTGCTGCGCGTCGCGCAGGCCGGTCTGGTCGGCGCATTCGGCGTCGGCGACGGCCAGCTCGATCTCCATGTCCTGCGCGACGTCCGCCGGCCACGGACCACCGGCCGGCACCGGACCACCGGGTCGCTCACCTACCGGGTGGTAGAAGTACTGGGCGTAACGCTGCGCGTCCGCCGGGTCGAGCAGCTGCGGATAGTCCTTCTCCCGCAGACACTGTGACCAGGCCGCCGCCGCGTCGGTCACCGCCTGGTTGGCGGTGTACGTGGCGCGCGTCGACTCCTCGATCACGATTGCCGGGCTCTGCGGCGCGGCGACCTCACCGTAGACGGCGGTCCGCGCCTGGCCGATGCAGCCGCCGAGCGTGGGCTGACCGGCGCTGTCGGTGAGGGTCTCGCCGTCTGCGGCACCGGTGAGAATCTCCTGGAATCGGCGTTCGTCGGCGGCCGAAGCCCAAGTGAACTCCGCTGACCCGGTGTCGTCGGACTCGCTCTCCGACGCGTTGGCACCGCCGCCGTACCCGTCGGTCCTGGCCTCGTCGAGCCCAGGGGAGACCGGTGGCGCGACGACCGTGGGAAGGGTCGAGTTCGCGGTCGGGGCCTGCGATGGGAAGCGGTCCAGACCGGCGTCCCGCAGGCACGCTTCGGTGAGCCGGCCGATCACGTCACGCACCTGAGGCCCCATCGCCAACGTCTCCGCCAGGAGCGCCTGTCCACTCTGCTCCCCGCCGGAGCCGGCGACTCCGGCGTCTGCCGGGTCTCTCTTCGCCGCGCCGGAGGTGAAGGGATCCGGCGAACAGGCGGACAGCAACGCCACGGCACTGATCAGAGCGACGGCGGGAAGCCACTTGGCGACTTGTTCGACGTGCAGCATCTGACCATCCCCTGTGCTGGCGACGACCTGACGGTTGCAGCGCCTGCCGTCGAAGTGATCGGCAGTTCCCTCGGTTGTCACACGACGCCGCGGACTGTGCTCTTGATCGAGAGGGTGCTGCTGATCCCTTGTCGATCCGCAGCGCGGTCGGAGAAGGCTAGCACGGGATGCACCGCTGCCGGGTCAAGCCGGTCGAACGCCTAAGTTCCGCTGGCTGTCCGGACACTTCGCTGATCTCGATCTGCAGGGCCGGCCTGCCCGCGTAGCCGAGTCCGGGGCGTTCATGAACGCGATGCCATGGGTCCGCCAGTTCCAACACCCATACACCAAGATCAAGGCGACTGCCGGCACCCACGGGCATTTGCGACCAACCCAGATCAAGGTGCCGGAATACTCAACCTTCGCGGTTCCGTTCGCGTGGATGTTGCGCGAACGCGCCGCCGAGCTGGAGCCGACGGACCCGGGCCACTTCTTCGTCGTCGAGGCGGCGGTCGACGTCGAGCAGCGGAGGCGGTGAGCAGCTTCAGCACCGGTTTGAACTGGTAGGCACAATAGACCCGCTCAGCTTGGCCGGTTCGTTCTTGCTCGGTCGCGGGCACCAACCGAATGCCACCGGCCGCTGGTTCGGGCGGAGGCGTAGGCGGCGGCGATCACCTCCGCGACGGTCAGCGCGGGTGCGGCCAACGCCCGTACATCGCTCGCGGAGGCAACGTGGCGGATTACGTCGCGAGCCATGTCCGGCATCCAGTCAGGGTGGGTGTGACGGCCGGACATGTCAGCCGGGACCGGTCCGGCAACGCCGTCACCGTGCACACCCTGCAGGTCGTCGAGGACGGCTGCAGCGGTGCCGTGCTCGCCTACGACCCGATACGCGGTCCGCCTGCTGGCAGCTCGCCAGTTGAGCGTCACGGCGGCGGTGACGCCGCCGCCAAGGCGAAGCTTCAGGCCGACCCGATCGTCAACCCCAGTTGCGTCGCGCCGCATTCGGCAGGACACCTGGCAGATGCGCTGGTTGCAGAGCCATTCAGCGAGATAGACGCAGTGCGGGCCGTGGTCGACCAGGACCCCGCCACCTGCGACGGCGTGATCGGCGCGCCAGCCGGGTTGCCAGTCAGACGTGCCAAGAGCCGGCCGGGGACGATCGACGGTGATCTCAATCCGCTGCAACCGGCCGATGCGTGCTGATGAACACTGTTCGCGCAGGGCGTTCAGGAACGGAGCGAAAAGGTAGTTGTGCCCCGGATATATGATGCGCTTCCGATCACACGCCACGTCGATCAGCCGTCGACCGCTGACCGGGTCGAGGAAGACGGGCTTCTCGCAGAAGACGTGCACGCCGCGCAGCAGCGATTCCTCAATGTACGTTTCGTGACTGCCCGGCGGAGTGCAGATCAGCACCAGGTCGACCTCGGCGCTGACCTGTGCCAGCGACGTCACCACCTCCGCATCCGGAAAATGGTGACGGGCGGACTGCCGCCGCGTCGGAGTCGAGTCCACCACCGCGACGACGGCCGCGCCCGGCAGGGCGGAGTAGCAGCGTGCGTGGGCCTCGCCACAGCGGCCGTATCCAACCACCGCGACTCTGATCATTTCTCGCCCCAGTGCCGTCTGAGCACCTCGGCCAGGGTGTCAGCGGCCGCCATCAGCTCAGCCTCGTCAGCGGTCAGCGGCGGATACAGCCGCAGCGTGCGCCCGCCGGTCATGACCAGGACCCCGGCGCTGAGCAACTGCTGGAAGACGCGACGTAGTTGCTCCTTGCCTGTGATGTCCAACTCGATGCCGAGCGCGAGTCCCTGACCACGAACCTCGGCTACCAGTGGAAGTCCGGCCAGGGCCTGCCTGAGCCGGTTGAGTAGCCGTTCGCCGAGAAGCCGCGCCCGACCGGCCAGATCCTGGTCGTGCACGGCCTCGGCGACGACCGCGACGGCCCGGCAGGCCAATGGGAACCCGCCGTAGCTCGACGAACTCGCGCTGGGAGCGCCGAACGGTCCGCGTTGCATGAGTTCGAGCGAGGAGCAGACAGCGGACACTGGATAGCCGTTGCCGAGACCTTTGCCGAGCACCATGATGTCCGGGCGAACGTCAGGGTGGTCGCTGGCGAAGACCACGCCGGTACGCCCCATGCCGGTCATCGACTCGTCGGCGATGAGCAGCGCCCCATGCTCGTCGGCGAGTTGCCGGAGTCGGGCCAGGTATCCGGCGGGAGGTGACACGTTGCCGGCCCGGCCCTGTACCGGCTCGACGAGCACGGCGGCGAGTGCGCCGGTGGATTGTTCCCGCAGGACGTCGCGTGCCAGGTCGACGCAGGCGATGTCGCAGCCGGGATAGGTCAGGCGCAGCGGACAGTGGGCGCAGTCGGCGTACGGGGCGCTGATGCTTCCAGGCATCGGCGGGCCGAGGCCGCTGCGGGCACCGCTGGTGTGGGCGAGGCTGCCCATGGTCCGACCGTGGAACGACTGCCAGAACGACAGGATCTCGTACCGCCCGGTGGCGGACTTCGCCAGCCGGATGGCAGCCTCGACCGCTTCGCTGCCGCTGCTGTAGAGCTGGATGCGGTCGAGCTGACCGGGCAGCAGACGCCGGAGCTGCCGCGCCATGTCCTCTCGCGCGTCCGAGCCGTGAGCGCCGATCATCCAGCGCTGCAGCTGATCTGTCATCGCCTGGACGTAGCCGGGATGGGAGTGGCCGAGCAGGTTGACGCCGGCGGCACCCATGAGGTCCGTGACGCGGCGGCCGTCCGGCTGGGTCAAGTGCATGCCGTGAGCCCTGGCGACAACCAGTCCTGCCCATTCAACGGCCTCGGAGATCCCAGGACCCAGGACAGGAGCCTCGGCCGAGAACGAGTCGGCGCCCACCGTCGCCCGGCTATTCCGTACGCCGGACGACCGCGACGCGGAATCCGGTCGCCGGATGTGGTTGGGTCGCGAGCATCTGGTTGCGGGTGTAGGAGTTGGCGCACTCGGTCCCGTAGTGGTAGGCGCCGCCGCGGATGACATACCGCGCCTCGGGTGACGGGCCGTTGGCCTCCCGACCATCGTCTGCGCGGTACGGGTAATGGAAGCTGGGCCGTCGTCCAGAGGCACCCCACCTGCTGCGGGTCCACTCCGAGACGTTGCCGATCAGATCCTGACATCCTGCCGCGTTGTCGCCCTGCGGCGAGAACCTGCCAGGCGCGACGACTTCGCCGATGCCGGTAGCGCGGATGTTCGCCCGGCCTGGGTCGGCGTTGTCGCCCCACGGGTAGGGGTCGCCCCGGCCGTTGCCGGCGGCGCACTCCCATTCGGCCTCGCTGGGCAGCCTGACGCGTTCGTCCGGGGCGAGCCGGCCGATCGCCTGCAGATGGTCGGTGAGCCAGCCGCAATAGCGGCAGGCATCCTGCCAGGACACCATCACGACGGGTAGGTCGGGGGAGTCCCACAGCTTGTTGCCGGTGACCCAGTGTTCGGGACAGGGCCCGCCAGCGGAGGCGACGAACGCCAGGTACTGGCGGTTGGTCACCACCGTGCGGGCCAGCGTGAACGGCGGGAGCAGGAGCCGATGCCGGGGTCGACACGAGCTGAACCTGCTGTCCAGCGAGTCGATCCCGATGACGACATCGCCGCCGGGATGGGGCACGAAGTCGGGCAGCGTCGGATGGTGCAGTGCGTTGTTGAGATCGGTGGGGGAGATCCGGCCGGTGTCGAGAAGTTCCTGCAGCGTGGCCTGCTCGGGCCGGCGACCCAGCGAGTCCGCATAGCCGCGTACCTCGTCGGCGCTGTCGTGGGTAGCGGCACGCTGGAGGCAGATCCGCGCGAATCGACTACCCTCCGCGAGAGCGGCCAGTTCGGTGACAGCGTCGAGACGCGACCCTGGATGGGGAGAGTAGAAGTCCTCGCGGACGTAGTCCGGCAGCTGTTCCTCGGCGTAGTTCGAGCCGACAAGCACCGGACGGCCGACCTCGCCGAGCTGCACGGTCGCTCCGCCGCCCCGGGCCTGCCCCGCGGCAGCCCGGAGGAGCTCGTTCATCGGCCGTCGGTCCCCGGCGGCGGCCAGATCACCGAGTACGGCGGCGAGGGCGTCGTGGCAGGTCAGTCCGGCTGCCGCAGATGGTCCAACGGTCGACGTCAGCAGGTGGACACCGGGGATCGGTGGCAGAGCCCCAGCGATGGTCGGTTCGGCGGTGAGATCGGCGCAGATGACGAGGTTCTCGGCGGTGCTGCAGCTATGCAGGGTTGCCACCAGGTCGACGAACGACAGCGTGCTGCCGGGTCGGCCAGGCACCGAGTTCGGGAGTACGAGGGAGCAAAGGTCGCCGGTCCGGCGGTCGAAGCGCACCACATGACCGGCAACGGCGACGAGTAGGACGGTGACGCCGGGCAGTGCCTGGGCTGCGGCTCCGATAGCCCGTAGCGCACCGGCCGGGCTGCCGAGCTGCCCGTTGCTGAGCACAACGGACCGTACGTTGAAGTGTTGCTCCAGCTGCCACTGGAGATCTGCACTGATCTTGCCGCCGCGCTGGCCGGGAATGGCAGGAAAGCTCGGTGGCCGCTGAGGTGCGAGGAACAGGGCGCCGATCTTCAGAGATGAGCCGCTATCCATGTCACCGTCTCGCGGTAGACGATCTCTCTCTCGTGCGGCCGTTCCAGGCAATGATCGCCGTCGTCGATCACGACCACCTTCTTCGCGCCACCGACGAGCTCGGCTGCTCGCACGCTCTGCTGGAAAGGTACCTCGCGATCGGCCGTGCCGTGGATGAACAACGCCGGTGTCGCGAGCCCGACTAGCGGCGTGCTGACATCTACGACCTGCTGTAGTTCGAGCAGGAACTCCAGGCCGATCTGCTCGCCGTCCATCTCGGAAAATCCTTCGTGTTCTGCCGCGTCGAGATGCTGCGGGTGCAGGTAGGACTCGAAGGTTCCGTCAAGCAGCCAGATAGCTGGCCACAACATGACAACCGACTTGTACGCTGGGTCGAGATCGCTGAGGCCGATCGTCGCGCCGAAACTCTCGCCGATCAACACCCACGCGCTGGGTCGGTACCTCTCCTCGACGAACTCTCGCACCGCACGCATCTCGTCGACCTGTCGACGGATGGTCATGTCGCGATAGCGGCCGGTGCTTTCGCCGCAGCCGCGGAAGTCGAACCGCACCGACGCGATGCCGAGCTCGGCGAGTTGCCGCGCGAGTTCCGCGTACAGGTGCGCCGGGCCGTCCTTCTGGCCGCCGGGTCCACCGTGCAGCATCAGCACCATGCAGTTCGCGGCATTGTCTGCTGGTCGCGTGATCACTGTGGCGAGCTCGTCGTCCTCGACGCTAACTCGATGCCGAGCTTCCTCCACTATGGATCTCATCCGTTGATCCCCTCCGGGTGAGCGTCAATCGCCGCCTACGGTCATGTCGGTGAATCGAATTCTCGGTCTCCGGATAGCGAGGGCCCACAACCACGGCATGAACAGCGACCGGATCGCATGCCGGGCAACCGCCGCCGCTTCGGCCCGCTCCCCGATCAATGACAGCTCACGGGCACTGGACCCAGCGCGGACCGCCAACCTCCTGGCCCTGATCATCCGACCCTGGAACAGGTGCAGGCGGGCGTCGGTCAGGTCGACTCTCACCAATTGGCGTACATCGCGGTACGCCACCGCGATGCTTCGCGCCTGGCCGAGCAGGAGCGCAGCGTCCTGGAACGCGCCACTCATCAGAGTGACTTCGGCGAGATCCCGGATGGCGTACGCCTTGCCCCGCTCCCACGGCAGCTCCTCGCACGCGTCGAGAAAACGTCGTACGGTCTGCGCGCACTCATCGAGCCGGCCCAGATGCCAGTAGGCAGCCCCCACCAGCGACTGAATGTCGATCATGTTGTTGAAGTCACCGGCTGATCGGGCCATGTCTTCGGCATCCTCGTGGCTGTTCTTGACGACAGCAAGTGCCTCGACCGCCTTGCCCGCGCGGAAGAGCTGAAAGCCGACACATCTGAGCTGGCGCGCGATCTCCTTGGCTGAGCCGATCTCACGGGCAATCCGAAGGCCGAGACCAGCCGTACGGGCAGCCGACTCATCCTCACCCCGAATCGCATGCGTCGACGAGATGACGGACAGCGCCAGTGAACGATCTTCGCCTTGCCCTAGAGCCGTCGCCGCGTGGTAGGCCACCCAGCCGAGGTCGATCCGATCGTCGAAGAGCCCCAACGTGAAGAAGATGTCGAGGGTGACCTCGAACAGTCTGAAGCTCTGTTCGTGTGCGCCGCAGCGATGTCGGTCCCGGATCAGTAGGCGGATGGCGTCAAGGTGGGCCTCCGCGCCGGATGCGTCCTCCCAGTCCTGGCCGAAGCGGCTGATGAAATGGTCTGCCAGCTGCGTGGCGGTCCTACGAAGATCGTCCTCCGACAACTGGTCGAGCACGAACAGGCGCAGTGCGGCCGAGCAGACGTAGAAAGTCGTGCCATTCTGCTGGCGGGAGGAAAGTAGACCGTCCGACCACAGGCGTTCCACGAGACTTTCGATTTCGCCCTGCGGTAGGTCGAGCGCGGCGCGCAACTGCTCAGCGTTCGCGCTTCCGTTGAGGAATGCGCAAACGCCCAGCAGGCTCCGCCCGGCCACACTGACGTCTTGCCACACTGCAGTGAACAACGCCTCAGTCAGCTGCGCCGATCCGGCTTCCAGCTGACGTATTCTCGCAGCGAGATTTCGGCTGTCATGCGAGCAGGCCAGGACGAAGAGTTCGATCGCCCGGGGGTTTCCGCCCAGGAGTTCGTGCAGACGTGCCAGAGTTGCTCGATCAGCATTCAGGATCTCGGTCGTGCCCCGCCGTGCCGCCTCCCTGACCAACAACTCCTGTGTGTACTTCAGCTGAAGTTCCTGGAGCATCACTCGCGGTGCCGGCAGCCGGCCAGGAGTGTTGGCGCTGACGATGGCCAGCGACCCACTGGGCAGGGTCCGTAGGAAGCTGATCAACTGCTGGGCGTCTGCCGCGGTGAGCCGCAGATTGTCGATGACCAGGACCGTCGGGTGGTCTGCGAGAAATGCGCGCAGCACCTCCGCCTTGTGCTCAGCGGGCGCCGCCGACAAGGTCGGGTCGCCGGCGGCCAGACCGAGCGTACGGGCAAGATCGGCTAACCCGAGTGCCCCGTTGTGTGCGTCGAACCAGACGAGCGACGTGTATCCACGTGCCTGCCGTCGGCCCGTGCGCTGTTCGGCAAGCCGATGGGCCACCTCCGTGGCCAGCGCACTCTTGCCGACACCGATGCTTCCCTCGATGGAGACGAGGTATTCGCCCCGGTCAAGATGGTGCAGGACCTGGGCGACCTCGTCGGTGCGGTCGACCAACTGGGTTCGCGACGGCAGCAGAATCTTGGGTCGTCGGTTCTTCGGTCGCCCCCCACGTCGCCACCGTCCGATCAGCGGGGGTAGGGCGAGCACCGCTGCGATGACTGCCAGCAGTGCGGTGAGCAGGCCAAGCAGCTCGTTGACACCAGAGGTGATGCCATCCACAGCCGTGACGCCACCTTAAGCACCAGAAGGGCAGTCATCGCCTTCGACGTCGCGAAGGTCGTACCAGTCTGGTTGAGACACTTACAGTGCGCAATGGCAGTGTCAGCGAACGGTCACTGACCTGCGGTGTCGGAGATCAAGGCGGGAAGAGATCCACAGCGCGTCGCGGCCTGAGCGCAAGGCCGGGCTCCATTGCGGCTCGTCACCGTGATGATGATCTCGGCGCAGTGCTCGCACCCGTGCTGCTGTCACGAGCGCTGCGGTGCATGGTCGGTCACCTCGCCAGTGCTGGGCTGGCGAGGTGACCGGCTGCGGGCGTCAGTGGGTGTGGGTGAGGAAGGTGGTCCAGGCGGTGGGGGAGAAGGCGAGGGTGCCGCCGTCACGGTCCTTCGAGTCGCGGACCAGGACCCGACCCGGCACGTTGCCGGCCACCTCGACGCAGTCACCTCCGGTGTCGCCGGAGCGGCTGGACTTGCGCCACTCGGCGGCGACCTCGACACAGTTGCCGCCGGTGTCGGTGGAGCGGCTGGGCTTGCGCCACTGCAGGCCGTCAGGAGTCATCATGGCGTCAGCCTATATTTCGCGATGATGCGAAGCGATGCGCTCGTGGAGGCGGCGTCGCCGAGCAGACAGTCCCACTTGCGGTTGAGCAGGGTGATCGTCTCCTCGTCGTCGGCGACCTGGCCTTTGGCAACGTTCTCCAGGTATGCGGCTGGGTCGACGTTGGGCAGCTCAGCGAGGATGAAGCCGCCGAGTAGTCCGACGTGCGCGCCGACCTCGGTCGGCAGGATGTGGATCCGCACGTTCGGCAGCTTGGCCACCTCTTGCAGGTGCTGGAGCTGCCCGTCAAGGATCGCGTGGTCGCCAACCGGTCTGCTTAGGATCGACTCGTCCAGGATGAAAATGCACTCCGGTGGGTTCTCGCGGGTCAGTAACTCCTGCCGCTCCATCCGGATGCGGACCAGCTCTTCCACCTTGGCAGGCGTGTGTAGCCCACCAGCGGAGATGATCGCTCGGGCGTACTCCTCGGTCTGTAGCAGGCCTGGGATGAGCGCGAGCTGGTATGAGCGGAGGCGGGTGGCCTCGGACTCGATCTTGCGCCAGGGCAGGAACCAGGCGGGGGTGCGTTGGCGTTCGGCGCGGTCCAGCAACTCGGTGAGCAGGCCGCCGGTGGACAATGACTCATCGGCTTCTTCGGCGAATTTGAAGGTCGGCTTGCGTCGGCCGGTCTCGATCGCGGCAATCGTCGACGCGCTCCAATTGATCTTTTCGGCGAGCCCGTCCTGGCTTACTCCGGCGGCGACCCGCGCTGCTTTGAGCGCGCGTATCCACATGATCATGTGCACGGCTTACCCCTCCGTACGTGAGTGATTTCACGGGTATGCCGCTTCATCCTTACCTGGGAGGTGTTGTGGAGTCCAGAGTGCTCACAGGAGAAGTTGCCGAAAATCAGCGGAGGGCAGAAATGAGCGTTCTGGTGCCAGGTTCCCAACCGTCGGCCATCCCCGAGCTGAGCGAGGAGCAGACCCGCAACGTCGCCGTCATGTATGCCAGGCGCGTCGTCACTGACCACTGGCCTTCGGTGGAGTGGGCCGGCTGCCCGGTCTGCCTGACCGACGGGTGCCGCCCGATGAACACCGCGCTGGAATTTCTACGAGTGGAAGACTTCAGGGCGTATCAGCGGTTCGCAGAACTGCTGCGCGACGGCCAGCCGGTGGAAATGATCACCGATGACGAATGACCCGCTGGTCAAGGTCGGCGATACGGTTTCGCTGAATGTCGGCGACTACGGCTACGGACTCGGTCGGCTGGTGCTGCGGGTGGCCCGGGTCGACGACGGCGCACAGCATCCGGGGATCGAATGGATTCAGCTGATCGGCGTCGAAGTCGTCGCGGGCGAGGACCAACGGTTCCGGGCAATCGTCGTACGCGCGGACGCGCTGCGCCGCCCCGGCGCGGTGACCCGCCCGCCCCGCCGCCGCCGCCCGTAAGTTCATCGAGTGGAGGGCTGGGGTACCCAATTTGTCGAGAATTACGTACCCCAGCCCTCCACTCGATGTGCTGTCACCTTTCTAGAGATACCTTCGCTTGCGATATATCTTCGGTGCCGATGCGCATGTGGCCATGCCCGAGATGCTGCGGGCCGAAACCGAACGGATGCGGCTCAACGGGCAGGCCGCCAGCCAACGACTGCGCGCCCGCGAGCAGGCAACCGGCACCCGACTCGCCGGAGGTGTGGCATGACCGACGACCGATCCGTCCTGGAGCGCCGGTACCGGGCGTTGCTGCGCTGCTATCCGGCGCACTACCAGGCTCACCGCAGCGCCGAGATGCTCGATACCTATCTGGCGATGGTGGACGGCAGCCACCGATGGCCGAGCGCTGCCGACGTCCGAGACGTGTTGGCCGGTGCGACTCGCGCCCACCTGCGCAGCACCGGCATGGCGGCGGCGCTGCCGGTCGCTGCCACCGTCGCGATCGGCACGGCCACCATGCTGGCCACCTTTTGGCTGATCAGCATCGAGGTGATCGGCCGCACGCGGGTCGGTCCGGTGCCGATGTTCGGCCCGCTCCTGACCATCGGCGCTATCGCCTGGGTTGCCTGGCTGGCCGTCGGTTTCGCGACGCTGGCATTGCCCGGTCGTGTCGTCCGGGTCGGTGTCCTGGCGGCCCTGGCGGTGACAGTTGCGCTGCTTCCCACAGCCGCCCTGCTGCCGTACGACCGACCCCCGTTGATGGTCCTGGTGCCGCAACTGGCGCTCGGCCTGCCGGACAGTCCCGGCGGTCGGGCCGGGCTACGGCTATGAGCCGTCGTCGCTCTGGTAACGGCGACCGCCGCTGCGGTCGCGATCATCACCATGCCGGGCGGCTGGTACCGGTGGTTCGACGGCGATGTACTCGCCGCGACCGCCGCAATTCTGCTGATCGGGCTGCTGGGTGCCAGCGGCATGCTCGCGGTGCGCGGCGACGATCGGGGTTGGCTGGCGACGGTGATCATGTTGCCGACGCTCGCGTTGCTGCTGGTCGAACCGCGTGGCCAGCTACGCCGGGACCTCCGCCGATTCCTGGACGTTGACCGCCTGGGTGGCCGCCGTCTGGGCGCTGGCGGCCGGCGCGGCCCTACTACTGACTGCCGCGATCCGTAGCCGGCAGCCGAGGCGACCGGCCACGGTCTGTCCGACCTGCGGCAACCGGGCTGTCTCGGGATGAGTCAGAACAGCCCGGTTGCCGCAGGTCGGCCTTGTTGGTCAGCTCACTGGGACAGTCGCTGCGAGAAGCGGATGTTGTTGCCGGACGGGTCGCGGACACCACAGTCGCGTACCCCGTACGGCTGGTCGATGGGCTCCTGCATGACCTCCGCCCCGGTGGCCCGGACCCGCTCGAACGTCGCGTCGACGTCGTCGACCAGGAAGATCAGCCCGCTGAGCGAGCCCTTGGCGAGCAGCAGCTCCAGGGTCTCCTGGTCGGCGGCGCGACCCATCGCGGCGACTTCGAGCACGATCTCGACGTCCGGCTGTCCCGGCGGGCCGACGGTCAGCCAGCGGACGCCCTCGAACGGCGTGTCGGTGCGGACCTCCAGGCCGAGCACGTCGCGGTAGAACTTCAGTGCCTCGTCCTGGTCGCGGACAAGCAGGAACGTGTGGGAAAGCTTGATTGTCATGCCAGCGACGCTACGCCCGCCGGCTGACCTGGGCTTCTCCAAACCGACTTGATACTCCGGCCGGGCGGGTCGGGCGGGTGACGGCTTTGACGTAGCAGGCCGGGATGGCCGCGCCGGCGGCGTGTGACCGGGCCCGGTACGCGCTGGGCGACTCGCCGACCAGCTCGGTGAAGCGGGAGCTGAACGAGCCGAGTGAGGTGAACCCGACCGCCATGCAGACGTCGGTGACGCTCAGGTCACCACGGCGCATCAACGCCTTGGCCCGCTCGACCCGCCGGGTCGACAGGTAGCCGTACGGGCTCTCGCCGTAGGCGGCCCGGAACAGCCGGGTGAAATGCGACGGCGACATGTACGCGGCCCGCGCCATCGCCGGCACGTCCAGCGGCCGGGCGTACTCCCGGTCCAGCAGGTCCCGGGCGCGGCGCAGTCGGACGGCTTCCTCGACGTTCACCCGGCCAGGGTGCCACGCCCCACCGACACTCGGCGTCGTCGTCCAGCCCGACGGGGTCAGGTCAGTCCGACGGGGTCAGGCCGCGCCGGATGTCGGCAGATGAGGCGCCGTGCAGGTCGGGCCGGTTGACTCCGAGTTGGCCGATCACCTTGCGGGCGGCGGCGACGTCCTGGTGCAGGCGGGTCAGGGCATCCGCAACCAGAGTCTCGTCGTCGACGAACTTCTCGTCCTGCTTGGTCAATGCGCGCTGCACCGCGACCGCGACGTCCTGCGCGGTGGTGCCGCCGATCTCGACGGGCTCGGTGTCGCTGCCCACCTCCAGCCCTTGCGCCAGGGTGCTGGTGGAGATGATCACCGCCCCGACCCAGGCCGCCATGCCGCCGGTGGCGGCGATCAGGGTGCCGGCGGCGATGCCAACCAGGGTGCTCCAGGCGTAGCTCTTGGCGGACTTGCCACCCGCGCCGAGGTCACCGAGGGCGGCGAGCGCCTTGTCGAGCAGGTCGAGGACGGCCTTCCGCTGGGCGATCTTGCTGATCTTGTTGGCTTCCAGCAGCTCCTTGGAGATGCGTGCGGCTGCGGCCTGGCAGGCCAGCCCGTTCTCCAATGGGGCGACGAAGTTGCCGATGAAGGTCTGCTGGAACGAACCCTCCCAGTGATTCTCCATCTGGTCGCGGACGGTCTGCAGCCCGGTGAGCCCCATGTCGCGGTTGCCGAGCTCGCCGGCTTCGGCGACCGACCCGCCGAACATGGTGGCGATCGTGCCGAGATTGTCGATCGCGGGGTTGGCCTCGTCAGGATCCGGCGTCAGGTAACGCTCGAAGGTGGGGACGACCCAGGCATAGTGTTCGTTCTCGATCGCGTACCGCCACTGTCTGATCTCCTCATCGGTAATCACGACCTCTTCGCTAGGCAGCCCGGGGCCGTTGCTGATGACGACGGAGAAGGCGCCGGACGTGACGGTGAACGCTGGCTTGTCGGGGTTGGCCTTGTTGTACTCCTGCAGGAGCGCGGCGAGATAGGAGTTCATGTCCTCCAGGGTCTGCCGGATGAATTCCTGCCGCAGCTGCTCGGCTTTCTGGGTCAGGGCCGGTACGAAGTTCTGGTTCGTGTACTCGGCCGGTGTATCGGCGTTGCCCATGTGCGGCCCTTCATGAGGCGTCGGACCGGCGTGGGGCGGGGATCGGCGTGCCGGGGTCGTCCTCGGAGGGTCATTCAAAACCCGGTGCGGTGGTTCTGAAGACCTCCAGGGCGGTGACGGTGCGTAACACGTCGG